>DAINCG010000064.1:0-11948 GCA_036732525.1 Pseudomonadota bacterium
AAAGGCGCGCGCGATCATCGGCAAACCGGTCCGGCCAGATCGCGCGGAGCGCGGCCGGGGCCCCGTCGCGGACGATGGCCGCGAGGTGCGCCGCGTCGGCCTCCGTCGCCTCGACGCGCCGGCGCCCGCCCGGCCGGTCGCGCCAGAGACGGCGTTCCATGGACGCCACGACATCGTCGAGACCCTTGGCTTCCGCTGCCCGTCGGATCGCGGCGAGCGTCAATGTCAGCGTCACCAGCCGCTGCTGTCCGTCGATGATGCGGAGCTCGTCCGCCTCTGGGCCCCACTGCAGCAGGATTGCGCCCAGAAAATGCGGCGCCGCGTCCGACGCGTCCGCCAGTTGCAGGCGCGCCCGCCGCCGTATGTCGGCCCAGAACGGGTTCAGATGCGCCTCTTCCTCCCAGACATAGCGACGCTGGAAGAGCGGCGCGCGAAGCGTTGCGGGCGTCTGGAACAGCTGGTCGACGGAACGGATATCGGCGCGCATGCAATGCCCATCGCGGTTATTTTAACGGGCATTATAAATATGAGATAAAATTTATGCGCCGAAATTCTCGCCAATCGGCAGTGCGGCGCCAAACTTGATCTGTCGTAGCGCGAAGCTGGATTTGATGGAGGCGACGCCCGGCACCCGCGTCAGTTTGCGCATCAGGAAGCGATGGAAGGCGTCGAGGTCGGGCGCGACGACCCGCAGAAGGTAGTCCGCGTCGCCGGTCATCAGGTGGCACTCGACGACCTCCGGCCATTCGGCGACGGCGCGCTCGAACACCTCGAGGTTGGCTTCGATCTGCCGCTCCAGCGTGACCTGCAGAAAAACGCTGAGCGGGAGGCCCACGGCGGCCGGGTCGATCACCGCCGTCCGGGCGCGGATGACGCCGGCGGTCTCAAGCGCCTTGACGCGGCGAAGGCAGGGGGAGGGCGACAGGCCGACGGCGCGGGCGAGTTCGACGTTCGACTGGCCCGCGTCCTGCTGCAAGGCGCGGAGAATGCGCAGATCGGTCTGGTCGATGTCGATTTTCGGCATGATGTAGCTGGCAGGCGCCCAGTACAGACGGATTGTTGCGCATTGTTGAGCATTCGCGACCTAGAAAGCAAGAACGCGTCTCGGCGATCCGCGTATGCTTCGACCCGTATCGTCGATCGGAGGACCGGGCATGGCGAAGGGCCGCAACAACCGCACGCATCTGCTGGAGACCCTGGCGGAGCGGGTGCTCTGGCTCTCCAGCTGGACGATCCACCACGCCAATCACATCCGTCCGAACCGGGGCGGGCTCAAGGTCGGCGGCCACCAGGCGTCGAGCGCCTCCTGCGCGCAGATACTGACGGCGCTCTACTTTCATGCGCTCCGGCCCGAAGACCGGGTCGCGGTCAAGCCGCACGCCAGTCCGGCGTTCCACGCGATCCAGTATCTCTACGGCCGGCAGACGCTGGACAAGCTGAAAAACTTCCGGGCGCTCGGCGGGGCGCAGGCCTATCCTTCGCGCACCAAGGACGTCGACGGCGTCGACTTCTCGACGGGCTCGGTTGGCCTCGGCGCCGCGATGACCGTCTTCGCGTCGATGGCGCAGGACTATGTCAGCCTGCACGAGGGCATGGCGAAGGAGAAGCGCGGCCGCATGGTCGCGATCGTCGGCGACGCCGAACTCGACGAAGGCAACATCTTCGAGTGCCTGCTGGAGGGGTGGAAGCACGACGTGCGCGACGTCTGGTGGGTGATCGACTACAACCGCCAGAGCCTCGACAGCGTCGTCTCCGACCGCCTGTTCCAGCGGATCGACGGCATCTTCGAGGCGATGGGCTGGCGGGTCATGACCCTGAAGTACGGCCGCCGGCTGGAGGCCGCGTTCAAGGAGAAGGGCGGCGCGCGCCTGCGTCAGTGGATCGACGATTGCCCGAACTCCACCTATTCCGCGCTCACCTTCAAGGGCGGCAAGGCGTGGCGCGAGCGCGTGCTGGCGGAGATCGGCGAGGAGCCGGGCATCAAGGACATCCTGGCGAAGCGCGACGACGCCGAACTCGCCCGCATGATGACCGACCTTGCCGGCCACTGCATGGAGACGCTGGCGAAAGCCTTCGACGAGGCGGCGAAGTCGGACGTACCGACCTGCTTTATCGCCTACACGATCAAGGGCTTCGGCCTGCCGCTCGCCGGCCACCAGGACAACCATGCCGGCTTGATGACGCCGGAGCAGATGGACGTATTCCGCCGCCACATGGACGTCGAGTCCGGCCAGGAATGGGAACGCTGGGCCGGCGTTGAAGACCAGGCCGAGGCGCTTGAGGACTTCATCCGCGCGGCGCCGTTCGCCGGCCGGGAGGAACCGGACCCCAAGCCCTTGCCGCTCGCCGCTATCCCGGCCCTGCCGGCGCCCAAGGCGGAGAAGGCGTCGACCCAGGAAGGCTTCGGCCGCATCCTGGCGGACGTCGCGCGGCAGGACGGCGCGCTCCGCGAGCGGATCGTCACCACGTCTCCCGACGTCACGATTTCGACCAATCTCGGCGGCTGGGTGAACCGGCGCGGCGTCTTCGACCGGCGCGAGCGGAAGGACGCCTTCCGGGAAGAGCAGGTGCCCTCGACCCAGCGCTGGGCGGCCGGCCCCAAGGGCCAGCATGTCGAGCTCGGCATCGCAGAGAACAATCTTTTCCTGGCCTTGGCGGCGCTTGGCCTCACCGAGCCGCTGTTCGGCCACCGTCTGCTGCCGGTCGGCGCGCTCTACGATCCCTTCGTCGCCCGCGGCCTCGACGCCTTCATCTACGCCCTCTACCAGGACGCCCGCTTCATGTTGGCCGGCACGCCCTCTGGCGTGACGCTGGCCCCGGAAGGCGGCGCGCACCAGTCGCAGACGACGCCGCTGATCGGCATGGGCCTGCCGAACCTCGCGAGTTACGAGCCCGCTTTCGTCGACGAGCTTGCCGTCATCATGCGGCGCGGCTTCGAGCGGATGCTCGACCCGAAGGGCGGCGCGACCTACCTCCGGCTATCGACGCGGCAGCTTGACCAGCCGGCGCGGGCGATGTCGGATGATCTGGCCGCCGACGTGCTGGCCGGCGCCTACTGGCTGAAGCGACCGGGCAAGGCGGCGGACATCGTCGTCGCGGCGATGGGGCCGCTGGTCGCGGAAGCCCAGGCCGCGCTCGAAATCATCGCGGAAGATTGTCCCGACGCCGGCCTTCTGGTCGTGACGTCGCCCGATATCCTGCATGAAGACTGGACGGCCGCGACGCGCCGGGGGGCCGCGGCGTCGTGCCACCTGACCCGTCTCTTCGCCGGCGTGCCGACCGGCACGGGCGTCGTTACGTTGGCGGACGCACACCCGGCCTCGCTCTCCTGGATCGGCGCCGCGCTCGGCCGGGCGGTTGCGCCCCTGGGCGTCGAAAGCTTCGGCCAGTCGGCCGACCTGCCGGACCTCTACCGCACGCTCGGCCTCGACGCCGACGCGGTGGTCGACGCGGCCGCGCGCCTGATCTGGCGGGCGATGGAAGCCGCCTGACGGGCATCCTGTCGTGTTCGCTTTGTGATAGCCTCGCGGGGAAGACGACCCCAAGCGGGAATATCGGCGGCATGACGGCAGCGACGGCGACGGACGGCGGTGCGCCGAATCTCGGCTGGCTCGCTTTCGCTGCGGCCGGCCTTTCGATGGCGATCTGCTATATCGTGCGCCTCGCCGGGCTCGTGGCGCCGAGGCTCGACGCGTCGGTCGTTTCTCTCAATCCCCATGTGCAGGCGTTGCTGATGGGCATTTTCGCCGTGGTCGCCGTCGTCGCGATCGCGCGGGACCGGCGACGCCACGGCTGGACGGCGCCGACGCTCGTCGCGACGCTCGGGCTGCTGACGATCCTCGGCACGCTCTACGTCTATTACGATCATCGGCTCGAGACGCTGGGCTATGTGCTGTTGGTCTTCGCGGCGTTCATGAACCAGCACGCCGCGCTCCGTGCGCTCAACCGCACAGTCGAGGCCCAGGCGGCGGAACTCGCGGCGCTGAATGCTTCGCTCGAACGCCAGGTGGAAGACCAGGTCGGCGAGATTGAGCGGCTCGCGCAGCTCAAGCGCTTCCTGGCGCCCGAGGTGGCCGAGCTGATCATGCGCGAGGGCAAGGGCGCGCTCCTAAACAGCCACCGCGCCTTTGTCGGCTGTCTCTTCTGTGACATCCGGAACTTCACCGCGTTGTCCGAAGGCGTCGAGCCTGAGGAGGTGATGCAGGTGCTCCAAGACTTTCACGGCCGGGTCGGCCGGCTGGTCGCCGCCTGCAACGGTACGATCGGCGCGCGCACCGGCGATGGCTTCATGGTGGTGATCGGCGACCCGGTCGCGGTTGACGCGCCGTCGGCCGTAGCACTGGAGCTGGCGCGCCAGATGATGACGGCGTTCCAGGAACTCCGACAAGAGTGGTCGCGGCTCGGCTACGACATCGGCTTCGGGATCGGTCTTGCCAGCGGCTACGCCACGCTTGGCCTGATCGGCGACGAATCGCGGTACGACTATACGGCCATCGGCAATACGGTGAATCTCGCGGCGCGCCTCTGTCAGCATGCTGCGGACGGCGAGATTTGGCTGAACCGACGCGCTTTCGCCGATGTCGAAGACCGGACCGATACTGGCGCCGCGGTCGGCGCGTCGGTGGAGCTGAAAGGGTTCGAGCGCCCGGTGGAAGCGTTCTGTATCCGACCGCCCGTTCAGGCGAACTGACTGCTCCGTAAGAGCCGGCCCGGCAGCGCGCCGGTCGGCTGGCCCTCCCGCCAGACCGCTTCGCCGGCGACCAGCGTCGCGTCGATGCCGCGAGAGCGCTGCACGATCCGCTTGCCGCCCGCCGGCAGGTCGTAGAGCACTTCCGGCGTCTGCAGTTCGAGCGCGCCATAGTCGAGCACGTTGATGTCCGCCCGGAGGCCCCGCGCGATGCGGCCCCGGTCGCGCAGGCCGATGGCGCGGGCGTTCGCCGCCGTCAGCCGCCGCACCATGTCCGGGATGTCGCGCTTCGGGCCGCGTTTCCGGTCGCGCGTCCAGTGGGTCAGGGTGTGCGCCATGTCGGTCGCGTCGCACATGATGCCGACATGCGCGCCGCCGTCGCCGAGCCCGATCAGCGTGTTCGGATGGCCCAGCATCTCGTAGACCGGCGCCATGTCGCCGCCCGCATAGTTGGTCATCGGGTGATAGAGGATGGCGCGTCCGTTCCGCTCCAGCATCAGGTCGTAGGCGAGTTCGGCAGGATCGACGCCCTGCCGTTCCGCCTCCGCGCCAATGCTCCGGCTCGGATCGGGCTCGTATTGCGGCGGATCGCCGAACGGGAAGAGCCAGTTCCAGTCGCGCAGCCGCTTCACCTGGCCGGGGCTGCCGGGCGGCTCCGCCAGGATGCGGGCGCGGAAGGCGGGATCGCGGAGGATCGCCACGCGCCGGTCGATGTCGAGCGGCGCCAGTTCCCGCCAGCTCGGGCTGCCGAGGAACGGGTTCTCCGAAAGCTCGAAGCCCAGAAGCGTGCTGGTCGGCCCGCCGCGGATCTGGCCGGTGATGCGGAGGCCCTCCGCGTTGGCGTCGGCGATCCGGCCAAGCAGGTCGCGCCATTGGTCCGGGAAGGAGTGCTTCTGGAGCAATGTGAGCGTCAGCGGACGGCCGGAGCGGCGGGCAAGGCGGGTCAGCAGGCCGAACTCCTGGTCGATCGCGTCGCCATAGTCGCCGACGACCTGCAGCCAGCCGCGCCCGACCTGGCCGACCGCGTCCGCGATCTCGGCAAGCTCGGCTTCGGCCGCGCCGTATGACGGGATCGGCTCGCCCTCCGCCGTCCGGTGCTGGAGCAGGCGGGAGGTGGAGAAGCCGAACGCCCCCGCTGCAATGCCTTCCGCCGCGAGCTTCGCCATCGCCGCCCGGTCGTCCGCCGTCGCTTCGTCGCGGTCGGCGCCGCGCTTGCCCATGACAAAGACGCGGAGCGCGGCGTGCGGCACCTGGGTCGCGACGTCGACGTCGTATTGCCGGGCCGCCAGGGCGTCCAGGTAGTCGGGGAAGCTCGCCCAGTTCCAGGGCAGGCCCTCCTTCATCACGACCTCGGGGATGTCCTCGACCCCCTCCATCAGGGAGATCAGCATGTCGTGGTCTTCCGGCCGGACCGGCGCGAAGCCGACGCCGCAGTTCCCCATCAGGAGCGTCGTGACGCCGTTGTTGGAAGAGGGGGTGAGGTGGCTCGCCCAGGTCGCCTGCGCGTCATAGTGGGTGTGGACGTCGACGAAACCGGGCGTCACCAGCTTGCCCTTCGCGTCGATCTCCTCATGCCCGCTTTCGGCCACCGGCCCGACGGCGACGATGCGCCCGTCCCGGATGGCGACGTCCGCCTCGAACAGCGGCCCGCCCGACCCGTCGGCCACCGTGCCGCCGCGAATGACGATATCGGGTCTCTCGGCCATCGGATCGTCCCTCCCGCCTTTTGTGCTTGGGCACAATATTGCGCGCGTTAGCCCGGTCTTGGAAGCCGACATCGGGCAGGCCGGCGGACCGCGCCTTGAGCCGCCGCCGCTCCGTCGCCTAGCATGCGCGTTCCGACGCGGCGACATTGCGCCGCGCCAACCGCGGGAGAGCGGCATGAAGGACGGCGACCTCGACAACAAGTGGATCGGCCAGCGGACGATCCGGCCGGACGGCGCGGAGAAAGTCACCGGCGCCGCCCGGTTCGGCGCGGACTTCGCGTTTCCGGGCATGCTCTGGGGCAAGACGCTCCGAAGCCCGCACCCCCATGCCCGCATCCGCGGCATCGATACCTCGAAGGCGGAGGCGCTGCCGGGCGTGCGCGCGGTGATGACCGGGGCGGACCTGCCGACCTTTCCGCTCGACACGCCGGTCATGGTCGGGCCGGCCGACATGCGCTGGGTCAGCCGGAACGTGATGGCGCGCGACAAGGCGCTCTATGCGGGCCACGTCGTCGCCGCCGTCGCCGCGACCAGCCCCGCGATCGCGGAAGCCGCCGCCCAGTTGATCGAGGTCGACTACGAAGTGCTGCCCTACGTCATCGACGTCGAGGACGCGATGCGGGACGACGCGCCGATCCTGCACGACCACCTCCGCACCGGCGGCGTCGAGCCGAAGCCGGAGACTGCGTCGAACGTCGCGAACCGGGTGCGCTTCGCCGTCGGCGACGTCGAGAAGGGCTTCGCCGAGGCCGACGTCGTCGTCGAGCGGAGCTTCCGCACGGCCCCCGTTCACCAGGGCTATATCGAGCCGCATGCCTGCGTCGTCAGCCTCGCCAAGGACGGACAGGCGACGATCTGGTCGTCGAGCCAGGGCCACTTCATGGTCCGCAACGCGACGGCGAAGCTGACCGGCATGTCCGTCGCCGACATCAAGGCGATCCCGGCGGAGATCGGCGGCGGCTTCGGCGGCAAGACCATCGTCTACCTGGAGCCGTTGGCGATGACGCTCGCCCGGAAATCGGGCCGCCCGGTCAAGATGCAGATGACGCGGGAAGAGGTCTTCCACGCGACCGGTCCGACCTCCGGCTCGGTCAGCCGGGTCAAAATCGGCGCGACGAAGGACGGCCGGATCACGGCGGCAGAGGGCGTCTTCAAGTTCCAGTCGGGCGCCTTTCCGGGCTCGCCCGTCGGCAATGCCTGCCGCTACGGCTTCGCGCCCTATGTCATTCCGAACGCGGACGTCGTCGGCTACGACGTCGTCTGCAACCGGCCGAAGACCAACGCCTACCGGGCGCCCGGCGCGCCGATCGGTTGCTTCGCGGTCGAGAGCGTGATGGACGAGCTTGCGATCGAACTCGGCATGGACCCGCTGGCGCTCCGCGAGGCGAACGCGCCCGCCGACGGCACGAAGACGATCTACGGCGCCGCCATCGGCAAGACGGGCTACGCCGACGCCATCGCGGCCGCCCGGGCGCATCCGAACCTTGCCGAAAAGCTCGGCCCCAACCAGGGCCGTGGCGTCGCGGTCGGTTACTGGGGCAATGCCGGCGGGATTTCGAGCGCGACGCTCCACGTCAACGAGGACGGCACGGCGACGGTGATCACCGGGCATCCCGACATCGGCGGCAGCCGCGCATCCATGGTCAACATCGCGGCCGAGATGCTGGGCATCGACTACCGCAAGGTCCGCGCGCAGGTCGGCGACACCAACGCCGTCGGCATCAGCGCCACGACCGGCGGCAGCCGCGTCACATATGCTTCCGGCATGGCGGTGCACGAGGCGACGACGAAGGTGATCGCGACCCTGAAGCAGCGCGCCGCCGCCATCTGGGGGATCGAGCCGGAGGCGGTCGAGTGGTCCGACGGCGCCGCGCGCCCGACCAGCCCGAACGCCGGCGAATTCGCGCCGCTGACGCTGGCCGAACTGGCCGCCAAGGCGCCCTCGACCGGCGGCCCCATCGTCGGCCAGGTCTCATTGAACGCGACCGGGCACGCCGGCGCGTTCGCGGCGCATGTCTGCGACGTCGAGGTCGATCCGGAGACGGGCGCGGTCAAGATCTTGCGCTACACCGCGACCCAGGACGTCGGCCGCGCCATCCATCCGGCATATGTGGAAGGCCAGATCCAGGGCGGGGTGGTGCAGGGCATCGGCTGGGCGCTCAACGAGGCATACATCTACGACAAGAACGGCAAGCTCGATAATCCGGGATTCCTCGACTATCGCATGCCGGTCGCCTCGGACCTGCCGATGATCTCGACGGTGATGATCGAGTGCCCGAACGACGCCCATCCCTACGGCGTGCGCGGCGTCGGCGAAGCGCCAATCGTCCCGCCGCTGGCGGCAGTCGCGAACGCGATTCGCGCGGCGACCGGCAAGCGCCTGACGACCCTGCCAATGTCGCCGCCGGCGGTGCTGCAGGCGCTGGGGACGGCGTGATCGCCGCCGCGCGAGTACGAGCCTAGGTTTTCGTTGATATTGCCGGCCGTCCGATGCGCAAAACGCAGCGGACGGCCGCGAAAGGCATTGTGCAGGTCAGCGGGATATCCCGAAGTGCGGCGAATTTTTCTTTCGCATTTCATTGCGTGACATTGCCTGAGATGCAAAATTGGCCCGCCATGGGGCACTGAAGGTCGAACTGACTTTGTCCCGTTTCCACTACTTTGAAGGGACACCATCATGGCACAGGCTACGCAGGGCGATACCGTCAGCGTTCATTATGTCGGCAAGCTGCAGAACGGGGCGGAGTTCGATTCGTCGCGTGAGCGCGGTCCGATGGAGGTCGTCATCGGGGCCGGGCGCGTGCTGGCGCCGTTCGAGACGGCGCTGGTCGGCATGGAGGTCGGCGACGTCAAGACCTTTACCATACAGCCGGAAGAGGCCTATGGGCCGCGCCAGGAAGCCTTGGTCCACACCGTCGCGCGCGAGCAGATGCCGGCGGACCTTGACCTCCGCGTCGGCATGAATCTCCAGGCGTCCGACCAGAACGGCCAGACCGTGACGCTGCAGCTCGTCGATTTCGACGAGGACCGGGCGGTGCTCGACGCGAATCATCCGCTCGCCGGCCAGGCGCTGACCTTTGAGGTCGAGCTGATGGCCATCGCCGCCTGACGGCTTGGCAAGCGACTTTGATGTTTGATTTTCGCGGCGGCGGGCGATTGCGCTCGTCGCCGCGAAGCATTCTTGCGGCCAGCCGTATGGACGGCGGGCGATTGCGGCTTAGGCTGTCCCCCATCGAACACAACCATGCGAGGGACGTCCCATGACGAATATTCCCGAAGGCTACGAGCCCCCCAAGGTCTGGAAGTGGGAGGCCGAGAACGGCGGCGCGTTCGCCAGCGTCAACCGGCCGACCGCCGGCGCGCAGCGCGAGCAGGAGCTGCCGGTCGGCAAGAACCCGCTGCAGCTCTACTCGCTGGCGACGCCCAATGGCGTCAAGGTGACCGTGATGCTGGAGGAACTGCTGGCCGCCGGGCACACCGGCGCGGAATACGACGCCTATGTCGTCAACATCCGGGAAGGCGACCAGTTCGGCTCCGGCTTCGTCGCGATCAACCCGAACTCGAAGATCCCAGCGCTGCTTGACCGGAGCGGGCCCGAGCCCGTCCGGGTCTTCGAATCGGGCTCGATCCTGCTCTATCTCGCGGAGAAATTCGGCGCCTTCCTGCCGAAGGACCATGCCGGGCGGACGGAAACGCTGAATTGGCTGTTCTGGCAGATGGGCAGCGCCCCCTATCTCGGCGGCGGCTTCGGCCACTTCTACCGCTATGCGCCGATGCGGATCGAATATTGCATCGACCGCTTCACCATGGAGACGAAGCGGCAGCTCGACGTGCTCGACCAGCAGCTCGCCAAGCATCCCTTCATCGCGGGCAAGGAGTTCACGATCGCCGACATGGCGATCTGGCCCTGGTACGGCCAGCTCGTCCGCAACGTCGTCTACGAGGCGGCGGAGTTCATCGACGCCCCGAGCTACAAGAACGTCATGCGCTGGGCGAACGAGATCGCCGAGCGGCCGGCGGTGAAGCGCGGCCGCATGGTCAACAAGATCAACGGCCCGCTGGAAGAACAGCTCCACGAACGGCACAGCGCCGCCGACTTCGACACGCAGACCCAGGACAAACTGCAAGCGGCGTCCTGAGGTCCTTCGCCGACTGTCTGGAAGGGGTCAGCGCCCCTTCCAGTCCGGCGCGCGCTTCTCCGCGAACGCCTTCGGGCCTTCGATGTAGTCGAGGCTCGATTTCATGGCGTTGACGGCCGGGTAGTTCGCCTCGATCGCGTCCTGGAGCGTCGGCATGTTGAGGCCGCGCATCGAGGACTGCTTGGTCGCGCGGACGGACATCGGGCTGCATTCCAGGATCGACTTGGCCCAGCGCCGGGCGCCCTCGACGGCGCCGCCCTGGGGCGTCACCTCATTGACGAACCCGAGCTGATCGCCCTGGGCCGCGGTCATGCGCGCGCCCGTCAGCATCATGCCCATCGCCTTCTTCAGCGGGATGGCGCGCGGCAGACGGTGGACGCCGCCCGCGAGCGCGGCCAGGCCGACGCGCGGCTCCGGCAGCGCGAAGATGGCGTTCTCCGCCGCCACGATGATGTCGCAGGCGAGCGCGATCTCGAAGCCGCCGCCCATGGCGAAGCCGTTGACCGCCGCGATCACGGGCTTGTCGAGGTCGTAGCGGAAGGTGAGGCCGGCGAAGCCCGTCGCGGGCCGGTCGCGCGGACCCTTGCCCTCCGCCTGATATTTCAGGTCGTTGCCGGCGGAGAACGCCTTGTCGCCGGCGCCGGTGACGATGGCGATCCACTGGTCGGGGTCGTCGCGGAACTCATTGAAGACCTTGTCGAATTCCCAGTGCGCCGGCGGATGGAGCGCATTGTAGACCTCCGGCCGGTTGATGGTGACGACGGTGATCGGCCCGTCGCGCTCAAGTTTGAGGAACTGATAGTCGGCCATGGTCTCTTGGGTCTCCTCGCCCTTCAGGTCATTGCTTTTCCGGCGGAGCCTAGCAGCCGGTTCCACGCGAGCGCCAGCATGCCTGCGCGGGCGAGATTGAAGATGATGATCGCGACCCAGAGGCCGTCGAGACCCCAAAGGGCGGGCAGCGTGTAGAGGGCGGCCAGGTAGATCGCCATGGTTTGCAGCATGGCGTTCCGGACGACGGTGTTGAGCGCGGCGCCGAGGAACATGCCGTCGAGCAGGTAGCACCACACGCTCGCGACCGGCAGCATGGCCGCCCAGAGGTAGCGCGCCTCCGCGGCGGCCACGACCTCCGGGATCGTCGTCATGAAGCGCACGACGTTCGGCCCGAACAGCACAAGCCCGCCGGTGAAGACGAGCGCCACGACGCCGCCCGCCTGGAAGGACGCCACGGCCGCGGCCTTTAGGCGCGCCGGATCGCGCTGGCCGATGGCGCGGCCGACCATCGGCTCGACCGCGTGGGCGAAACCGTCGAGCGCATAGGCGGAGATGATGATGAACTGGTAGAGCGCCTCGATCGCCGCCGCCTCGACCGCGCCGAAGCGGTTGGCCTCCGCCCGGAACAGCAGGAAGCCGCCGAGC
>DAINCG010000064.1:12018-13829 GCA_036732525.1 Pseudomonadota bacterium
GACCGCGAGCATCCGCCGGATGCGCCGCCAGTCGAGCACGCCGGCCAGTGGAACCGGGCCGAAGCCGCCGAGCTTCCGGCGGACCAGGACGAGGCCGATCATCGCGCCCAGGGTGTGGGCGATGGCGCTCGCCGCCGCCGCGCCCTCGACGCCCCAGCCGAGGTCCAGCACGAACCAGACGTCGAGGACGACGTTGACGACGTTGGTCACGACCTGGAGCACGAAAGCGCTCCGCGTGTCCTCCAGCCCCCAGAGCCAGCCGACGATGACGATCTCCGCGAGCGCCGCCGGCGCCGCGAGCAGGCGGATGCTGAGATAGGCCTCTGCCGCCGCCTCGACAGCAGCGTCGGCCGGCGTCAGCGAGAAGGCGACATAGGCGATCAGCGGCCGGGCCAGAAGCAGCATCAGGCCGATCGCGACGGCGAGCGTCAACGCCCGGAACAGGATCGCGCGCACCTCCGCCTCGTCGCCGGCGCCGCTGGCCTGGGCCGTCGGGCCGGTCGTGCCCATGCGCAGGAAGTTGAAGGCGAAGAACGCGAGATTGAAGACGCTGACGCCGAGGCCGAGGCCCGCAAGCAGGGCCGCGTCCGGCTGATGACCGATCACGTAGACGTCCGCAAGCCCGACCAGCGGGACCGTGACGTTCGATAGCATGATCGGCCACGCCAGCCGGAGCAGGCGGGCGCGCGGGCTCTCTCCCCCGATCTTGACCAAGGCCCGGTTCTAACCGGGAGGCGTCAGGCGGTTTCGTCGACCTGACCGCCGCGTTCGGGCGGGTCGCCGGCGGGTTCGGCCTTGGCGGGCGCCTTGGCGACGCCGACCATGGCCGGGCGGAGCAGCCGGTCATGCAGAACGTAGCCCTTCTGCATGACCTGAGCGACCGCGCCCGGCGGCACATCGGCGGTTTCGACCTCGAAGACCGCCTGGCAGGTGTTGTGATCGAACGGCTGGCCGACCTCGCCGACCGGCGTCACGCCATGCTTGGCGAGCGCCTGGACCAGTTCCTTCTCGACCATGGCCACGCCTTCTGCGAGGCGCGCCACCGCGTCGTCCGCCGACTCCGGCATCGCGGCGAGGGCGCGGGCGAGGTTGTCGGCGACGCCGACGACGTCTCGCGCCATGCCGGCGGCGCCGTAACGGTTGGCCTCTTCGCGGTCCTTCTGGGCGCGGCGGCGGGCGTTCTCGGCCTCCGCCAGCGCGCGCAGGCGCTCGTCCTTCGCGGCCGCGAGTTCGGCTTCGAGCGCGTTCACGCGGTCGGCGAGCGCCGCGGCGGCGGCGGCCGCGTCGGGGCCGTCATGGCCTTCGGCGTGGGCGGCCTCGGCCGGTTCGGTCGTATGGGCGTCGTTGGCGGCTTCGGGGGTTGCGTCGGGCTGGGGCGATTTGGCGCCGGGTTCGCTCAAGATTCGATCTCCGGGTTGCGTTTCAGCATGCGTCCGATGACGCGGGCCGTGTAGTCGACCATGGGGATGATGCGGGCGTAGTTCAGGCGCGTCGGTCCGACGACGCCGATCGCTCCCAGCACTTTTGCGCCGGGACCGGCATAGGGCGCAAGCACCATAGACCAGCCCGCATGGTTGAACATGGCGTTTTCCGCGCCGATGAAAATGCGCACGCCGTCGCCTTCGTCCGTGGCGTCCATCAGGCGGAGCATGGTTTCCTTCGCCTCCAGCGCGTCGAACAGGCCGCGAATGCGCTCCAGGTCGGCGACGGCGGCGACGTCATGCAGCAGGTGCGACTGGCCCTTCACGATCAGCGCGCCCTTGTCGTTGTCCGCCCAGACGGCGAGGCCGCCTTCGACGACCCGCTGGGTC
>DAINCG010000064.1:13877-14819 GCA_036732525.1 Pseudomonadota bacterium
CTGGATGTCGCCCCGCGCCTCGTCCAGCGTGCGGCCGGAGAGGCGGGCGCGGAGATAGTTCGACGCCTCCGTCAGCGCGGAGGCCGGCAGGCCGACGGGCACGTCGATCACCCGGTTCTCCACTTGGCCGTTCGCATCGACCAGGATGACGAGCGCGCGGCCGTCGCCGAGCGGCACGAACTCGATATGCGTGACCGAGGCGCCGGTCTTCGGCGCGAGCACCAGGCCCACATGGCTGGTGAGGCCGGCGAGCGCCGTGCTCGCCTGCTCCAACGCTTGGTTCAGCGACAGGCCGGCGCCGGCGAGGTGGCCCTCGATCTCGTCCCGCTCCGCGGCGCCGATGTCGCCGACCTGCAGGAATCCGTCGACGAAGAGGCGTAGACCGGCGTCCGTCGGCAGCCGGCCGGCGGAGTTATGCGGCGCATGGAGCAGGCCGAGCTCCTGCAGATCGGCCATCACGTTGCGGATGGTCGCGGGCGAAAGCTGGGTCTGCAGGCGTCGGGAGATCGTGCGCGAGCCAACCGGTTCGCCGGACTGCATGTAGGAATCGACGATCGCGCGGAAGATTTCGCGCGACCTGTCGTTCAGTTCGGAAAGGCTCGCCGACTTTGAAATGCTCATCAATCTGCAAGCGGTTCAGAGGTTCAAAGATCCGGCGCCGACGGATATCCTTGCCAGCGCCGCTCCCGCCATATATATAGCGCTCGTGTCGTAATACGACATGCAAATCGCATCGTCTTGGATGTCGGTGGGCTTTCGGCCCCGCCGTTTTTGTTATGGGGCCGCGGATGTCCGCGCCTCCGACCTTGGGAGCGTAATGCAGCGGGAGCAGCGGATTCGCGCGGCGATCGAACCGACCGTGGAAGACATGGGCTTCCGGCTCGTGCGCGCCCAGGTCAGCGGGACCGTCAGGCCCGTGCTGCAGATCATGGCCGAGCCGCG
>DAINCG010000065.1:0-3399 GCA_036732525.1 Pseudomonadota bacterium
ATCAGGCCGCCCGCGGCGATCGCCACATTCCAGCTATCGACGGCGACCGCGCCAAGTCCGGCGACGCTAGCCGTTTCGCGCGCCGCCAGCGCCCAGCCCTGGCCGTTCGTTACGTAGATCGCCGACAGGACATCGCCAGACCGGACGGCGTGGCTGTAGCTTTCCGCCGGCGCGCCGAGGCCGGAGTCGATCACCGTGACGAACCAGGCGTTCGTGGCATTCTGGCTGTAGGCCAGAACGGGCGCCGCCTCGTAGGTCCCGGCGATCTTGGTGACCAGGCCTTGCGGCTGGTCCCCCAGCCGGCCGCTGATCGTCTCCCGCGTCGTCGGCGCGCCGGCATGGACGGTGAGGCGCAGGGCGACGCCGCCGACCGTCACGTCCGTCGGCGCGCCCTGGGCGGCCGGGGCGATCACGGCCTCGGGGTCGAGGTGGTAGAGCAGGTCATAGGCGTGCGCAGCGCCGCCGTCGCCCTCGAAGCGGTCGAGCACGACGGTCGCGCCGAGACCGAGGTCGACGATCGTGCGGACCTGGGTCAGGCCCGCATTGTCGGCATGCGCGGCGGCCGTCCAGGCATAGCCGTCGCCCGTGCCTGCGCCCTCAAGGATGGCGCCGCCCGTATAGGGCTGGCCGTCGACGATTACGGGGTTATGCGCCTGGGCCTGGATGAAATAGTCGAAGCGAAGCGCCGATCCGTAGAGGTAGGGGCCGCCGCTGTCGATCAGCAGGTTCTCGCCGTGCGCGTTCAGCACGAAGCTCAGCGCGTCGTGGTGGCCGTGCGCGAACAGGTCCGGGCCGAAGTCGAAAACCAGGCGGCTGGAGTTCGCGGCGCCGTCGACCGCGTATTCGCCGTGCCGGAAGAGCGCGTAGCCGGCATCGGGTTTCAGGACGAAGGCGGGCGGCCGCTCGCCCGTCTGTCCCCCAGACATGATGTAGTCGACGTAGGGCGTGGTCACGCCGTCGTCATAGAGGCTTTGCGTCAGGTTCTGGGCCGCGCCGGCGTCATAGCGCGTGTCGCCGATCGCCGGCATCGTGTCCCCGGCGAAACGGGCGAGAAGTTCGAACTCCGCCATCCGGGCGAGCAGGCCCTGGATGTCGATCGGCAGGCTTTGACCGAAGCCGGCGAAGTAGGCCTCCGCCTCCAGAAAGAAATCCATCGCGTAGTAGTGATAAAAGACGCTTTGTTCCGTGGAGACTCCCTCCGCGACGAAGGCCATGCCGTTGATCGCTGTGATGGCGGCGTCGACCGCAATGTCGCGCCAGGTCCCGGCGGGGTCGAGGCCGGGGAAGGCCTGGGTCAGGTCATAAAGCGACAACGCCAGCGTCAGGCCATGATTGTGCTCCGCCCAGCGGCCGGACGCGATCAGGTCGCCCAAATGGTCCCGTTGGATCGCCATGGCGTCCTGGAACGTCTGGTCTTCCGCCGGCGTCAGCGCGTCTTTCAGGTAGCGGTGGTAGAGATAGTCGAGCGTCGTCACCCGCCGCGCGCCCGAGAACTCGTTGAAGGCTTCGGGCGAGCCGCCGCCGCCGAAGATGACCGTCGCGAAGTAGTCGAAAATCAGCGCCTTGGCGTCGTCGACGAAGCCATCGTAGCCCGCGTTGTCATAGCCCCAGGCCAGCGTCTCCAGCCAAGTCAGGCTGTGGTAGTAGACCCGCCAGGTGACGCTGCCTTCCGGGTCTTCCGTCCAGTCCGGATCGGCCGGCAGTCGCCATTCCGGAAACGAGCCAAAGATCGTGACGACGCCGTCCTCGGCATAGCGGCTGTAGAGACTGCCCTTGTAGTAGACGTCGCCCAGCGAATTCAGCAGCAGCGCGGGATCGAGGGTCACGACGATTTCTTCGGCATCATCTGCAATGCCTACGCTTCAGTCAGATCAGAACATCCGCGGGTCCGACGGTTTCAGCGGCGACGCCCGTCAACAACACCGATGTCGCGCCGTCGAGATCGAGGCGCACGCCGGCCTCCGTCGAGCGCATCAGCGCCTGGACGTCCGCGAAGCCATTGAATCCGAATCCGGTGAGATCAAGCCGATCGGCATTATCGACATCGAAATCGATGATCTCGTCGTGCCCGTCGCCGCGCGCGATCACGAAGATGTCGTCGCCTTCGCCGCCTTCCATAAGGTCGTCGCCGCGGCCGCCATACAGCGTGTCGTCACCGTCCTGCCCGCGGACGATATCATCGCCCAGGCCGCCGAACACGCGGTCATGTCCGCTGCCGCCACGCAGGATGTCGTCGCCGACGCCGCCGTCGAGGAGGTTGTCTTCGATGCCGCCGGCGATGAAATCGTCGCCGGCGCCGCCGGTGACGCCTTCGATGGCGATGTAGTAATCGCCGGCCGCGTCGCCGGCTTCGCCAAAGCCTTCCCAAAGGCGCGCCACCACACGGATGGCCGCCCCGGAGTACTGCAGCACGTCGAAGCCTTCGCCGCCGTCGATGTCGTCCGCGCCCGGATCGCCCAGGATCAGGTCGTCGCCGCCCTGGCCGCGCAGGATATCGTCGCCTTCGCCGCCGAGCAGCGTGTCGTCGCCGCTGCCGCCGCGCAGAATGTCATTGCCGTCGCCGCCGATCAGCAAATTGGCTTGCGTGTCGCCGGCGACGAAGTCGTCGCCGCTGCCGGCCACAACAACTTCGATGTTGGCAATGCGGTCGCCCGCCGCGTCGCCCGCTGCGCCCGCGCCTTCGTAAAGGCGGACGATCAGGCGTGCGACCGCGTCGGCATAACTCAATTCGTCATGGCCGTCGCCGCCGTCGATCCGATCCGCGCCGGCGCCGGGCGCCAGGACGTCGTCGCCGGTGCGGCCAAGGAGGCGATCGTCGCCGGCGCCGCCGAAGAGCCAATTGGCCTGATCGTCGCCGAAGATCGCATCGTTCCGGGTGGAGCCGTAGACGTTTTCGACGCTGTAGAGTTGGTCGTCCGCCGTCCAGTCCGCCGAGGAGGCGACGCCGACCGCGAGATCGACATCGACGCCGCTCGCGACGCCGATATAGATCGCCGTATCCCGCCCGAACGAACCGTGGAAATAGTCGCCGCCGTCGCTGCCGACGAACACATCGTCGCCCGACCTCGCATAGAACACATCGTCGCCCG
This sequence comes from Pseudomonadota bacterium, assembly GCA_036732525.1. GTDB lineage: Bacteria > Pseudomonadota > Alphaproteobacteria > Bin95 > Bin95 > VMCJ01. Next base: position 3,090 of record DAINCG010000065.1, read on the forward strand.
CGCCGGATAGGAACCAATCCGCGCCGTCCTCGCCGTAGGTTAGCGCTCCGGCGTCGTTCGCGACGTTCCAGCTGTCGACATCGACCGCGCCGAGCCTTGCGACGCCGACCGCATCGCCGGCCGCGATCGCCCAACCCTGGCCCTCCGTCACATAGACTGCCGAGACGACGTCGGCCGACCGGGCGGCGTGGCTGAAGCTTTCGGCGGGCTGTCCGACGTCGGTGTCGATCGTCGTCACGAACCAGGCGTCGGCGGCGTCCTGCTTGAAGGAGAGGACGGGCGCCGCCTCGTAGGTCCCTGCGATCTTCGT
>DAINCG010000065.1:3437-11305 GCA_036732525.1 Pseudomonadota bacterium
CGATCGTCTCCCGCGTTGTCGGGGCGGATGCATGCACCGTGAGACGCATGCCGACATCGCCGACCGTGACGTTCACAGGCCCCATGTCCGGCGACGCCGCGATCTTGGCGGCGGGGTCAAGATGATAGAGCAGGTCGTAGTTATGGACCGCGCCGCCGTCGTCGAACCGGTCGAGCACGACGCTCGCGCCGAGGCCGAGGTCGACGATCGTGCGGGCATGGACGATGCCGGCGTAATTGTCGTGCGCGCCGGCCGCCCATGCGTACCCGTCGCCCGTGCCGGCGCCGCGCAGTTCGGCGCCGCCCGCATAACCGTCGCCGTCGACGATGACGGTGTTATGCGCCTTGGCCTGAAGGAAGTACTGGCGGAGGAGGCCGCCGTCGTAGAGGTAGGGACCGCCGCTGTCGACGATCAGGTTCTCGCCATGGGCGTTCAGAACGAAGTTGAGCGCGTCTTCGTGCCCGTGGGAAATGCGCTGTGGCCCGAAATCGAAGATCAGTCGGCTCGACTGCGCGTCGCCGTCGATCGCGTACTCGCCGTGGCGGAAGAGGGCGTAGCCCGCGTCCGGCTTCAGGACGAATTCGGGCGGCCGCTCGCCCGACCGGCCACCGGTCATGATGTAGTCGATATAGGGGGTCGAAACACCGTCGGCATAGAGGTCGCGGGTCAGATTCGTCGCGGCGTTGGCGTCGTAGCGCGTGTCGCCGAGCGGAGCCATCTTGTCGTCGGCGAAGCGGGCCAGAAGCTCGAACTCCGCCATGCCGGCGATCAGAGCCTTGAAGTCGATCGGCAGGTCCTGGCCGAAGTCGGAAAAGTAGCCCTCCGCCTCCAGGAACTGGTCGATGGCGTAGTAGTGATAGTAGATGCTCTGCTCGGTGGAGACGCCGTCCTCGACGAACGCCATGCCGTTGATCGCCGTGATGGCGGCGTCGATCGCCATGTCCCGCCAGGTTCCGTCGGGGTCGAGGTCCGGAAAGGCCTGGGTCAGGTCGTACAGCGAGAGCGCGTGCGTCAGACCGTGATTGTTCTCCGCCCACCGGCCGGACGCGATGAGGTCGCCCAGATGGTCGCGCTGCAACGCCATCGCCTCGCGGAAGGTCTGGTCCTCCGCGGGCGTCAGCGCGTCCTTGAGGTACTGGTGGTAGAGATAATCGAGCGTCGTGATGCGGCGTGCGCTGGCGAAGTCGTTGAGCGCATCCGGCGACCCGCCGCCGCCGAAGATCACGGTGTCGAAATAGTCGAAGATCAGGGCCTTGGCGTCGTCGACGAAGTCGGCGTAGCCGGCATTGTCATGCCCCCATGCCAGAGTCTCAAGCCATGTCAGGCCGTGGTAGTAGACGCGCCAAGTGACGCTGCCCTCCGGGTCTTCCGACCAAGTCGGGTCAGCGGGCAGCTCCCATTCCGGGTAGGTCGGGAAGATCCTGACGACGCCATCGTCGGCATAGCGATCGTAGAGGCTCCCCCGATAGTAGACGTCGCCCAGCGAATTCAGCAGCAGGCTTGGATCGAGCGTCACGGCGAATCCCTATTTGCGGCGGCCCTTCCTGGGGATCTTCAGACAGTCGCTAGTGTCGCACGCCACAGCGCGAACTTCCACCGGCGAACCTGGGAATAGCGCGCCATGCTGCGAAAGATGCGCCTTCGGCGCGTAAGGCGTGCCGCCGACCGGCATTTCGCCGATCGCCGGCCCGTGCGAGCGGCCTAGCCGGCAGCGACCTTGCGCGTCGGGCGGAGCAGGAAGGCCGGCGTGTTGTCTTCGCCGAACGACTGCGGGCCCGGAATGTCGGCCGGGTCTTCGACGCGCGGACGGCGGCGATCCCGGTCGCGACCGGCTGGCTGCCGGTCCTGATCGCGCCGTTCGCTCTTCCGCGTGTCGCTGGGCGCGCGGCGGGCCGGACGCTCTTCCGCTTCCGCTTTGGGCTTGCGGCCGCGGCCTTCGCTCTGCCGGCGCCGGGCCGGGCGGTCGTCGTTCGCGGCTTCCGTATCCTTGTCGCCGGCATCGCTCGCGTCGACTTCCAGCAGCGGAATCTCGCGCTTGATGAGGCGTTCGATCGCCGCGAGCGATTTGGCGTCGTCTTCGGTCACGAAGGTGAACGACTTGCCGGAACGGCCCGCGCGGCCCGTGCGGCCGATGCGATGGACGTAGTCGTCCGGATGGTACGGCACGTCGAAATTGAAGACGTGGCTGACGGTCACAATGTCGAGGCCGCGCGCCGCGACGTCGCTGGCGACGAGAATATCGACTTCGCCCTTCTTGAAGCGGTCCAGCGTCTCCATGCGCTTGAACTGCACCATGTCCCCGTGCAGGGCCGCGGCGTTGAAATCATATGACTTCAGCGACTTCACCAGCACGTCGACATCACGCTTGCGATTGCAGAAGATGATGGCGTTCTGGATCTGCTCGCCCCGCATGACCTTGCGCAGCGCGCCGCGCTTGTCGCGCGGATTGCACATGACCTTCTTCTGGTCGACCGTTTCGGCAGGCGAGGCCGGCGGAGCGACTGAGATCTGCTTCGGGTTCATCAGGAAGGCGTCGGCAAGACGCTTGATTTCCGTCGGCATCGTCGCCGAGAACAGCATGGTCTGGCGCAGCGTCGGCAGCAGACTGGCGATCTTCTCCACGTCCGGGATAAAGCCCATGTCGAGCATCCGGTCCGCTTCGTCGATCACAAAGATCTTGACGTCGCTCATCATGATCTTGCCGCGCTCGTGCATGTCGATCAGGCGACCGGGAGTCGCGATCAGGACATCAACGCCACGTTCCAGCGTCTTGAGCTGTTCGCTCATGAATTCGCCGCCGATCAGCAGCGCATGCGTAAGTTTCAGGTGCTTGCCATACTTCTCAAAATTGTCGGCGACCTGGGCGGCGAGTTCACGCGTCGGCTCGAGGATGAGCGCGCGCGGCATGCGGCCGCGGCTGCGGCCGGTCGACAGCGCTTCGATCATCGGCAGCACAAAAGACGCCGTCTTGCCTGTGCCGGTCTGGGCGCAGCCCAAGATGTCGCGGCCCATGAGGGCGACCGGAATGGCTTGCGCCTGGATGGGAGTCGGCGTTTCGTAGCCCGATTCCCGAACGGCCCGGAGAATGTTCTCGGACAGGCCGAAATCGTCAAAGGTCATGCTAATGGTATCGATTCTTTCAAATTAGGTGTTGGAACGATCTTGGGCCGGCGCGAAAAGGCGTCGAGCGCGTCGCAGCGACCTCGGATGGAAGCTGACATAATATAGTTGCTGTTTTATGTCAATAATATTCGCGCCGATCGGCCGCGCCGCTTCAACTAATCGCAGTCGCGAAGGTCGCAGTCGTAGAGATTCGGGTTTTCGATCGGAAGCAGCGAAATCGCGGCGCCGCTCATCGCCCGACGGAAGCCGGCGCCGGCAATGTCTCCGTCCGGAACCGCGCCGGACAGATAGGAGAGGGGGTGCCCGTCCTTGCAGAACGCGGCGACATACTCGACGCCATCGGCGCCGGCTGATGGATCCTCGACGCAGACGCTGCGCGGGAATCCCGCCGAACCGAAGCGGATGGCGACCATGTAACCATTGCGATTCGGGCCTTCCGCCGCCGCCAATTCGATGTGCGGGCCGAAGCTGGCGCCGCTCATCGCGTGCGCGGCCGCCGCCGCCACGTCGAGCGGAGGCTGACCGCCGGGCGATCCATGCACGACCAGCGGCGCCGGGCCGTCGCGTCCCGCCTCGACGACGTGCGAAGCGGCGTAGCCGTCATAGGTCACATGATTGATGCGATCGACGCCGGCGCAGGCTGCAAGCGCGAGGACGGCCGGGGCAATGAACGCAAGCATACGCATCATCGACGAATCCTCCTGGCTGGGCGCGGGCGGGGCGGCAGGCGTCCTTCGCCTATTGCGGCGGCGACGGACCGCTGATCCGCTGCGCCATCCGTTCCAACTGCTCCTTGTCGGCAAGATAGAGCGTGCGACCCTTGCGGCGAATCAATTCGCCTTCCGCCAACTGGGCGAAAACGCGCGCCACCGTCTCCCGCGTCGTCGACGCGCGCGCGGCGAATTCCCGTTGCGGCGGCGTCGGGTAGATCAGCCACGATCCTTCCGTGATCGGATCGGGCCGCGCCGCTCGGATCAATTCCACGACGACACGCTGCATGGCCCCCAACGTTGCGAGGTCCATGATACGTTCGTCGCAAATTCGGATGATCGCGGCCATCCGGCGCAAGACCATGCCGGCGATTTCGGAGCGGCTGGCGATCAGGTCCAGGAACACCGGCGCGGGCAGGGTCGCGATCGTCGCGGCCTCGCTGCAGACGGCAGACGCCGAGCGCGGCTCGCCGTCGATGGCGGAGAGTTCGCCGAAATAGTCGCCGGCGCCCAGCGAGCCATAGGCCACGGGACGGCCGGACATGGAGTAGTTGATGACGTCGACCTTGCCCTCGACAATCATGGAAAGCTCCCGATTGTCGGAATTGCGCGCCAGGATTTCGTCGCCCTTGGCGAACCGGCGCCATTGGCAGCGCTTCTCGAGGTCCCCCCGTTCGTCCGGGGACATCGATTCCAACAGTCGGATGCCGTCGAGACGCCCCATGATCCTACCCCCGCGCAAGCTTGCAGTCGGCGCCGCTTCCGGGCGCGTAAGAATCGCGGCGTTAGCATGGCTTGCGGTCGTCGGCGCTTCAAGTGCGGCCTTCGCCGGCGGCTTGCCGGGCGGGGACTCGATCGTCCGCGTCAATCGCGAGACCGGCGGCTTCTGCACGGGCTTCGCCGTCGACGAGCGGACGGTCGTCACCGCGGCGCACTGCCTCTGGCTGGCGCGGCCGATGAACTGGATCCGGCCGACATCGCTCCATATCCTTGCAGGCTACGATCGCGGCGCCTATCGCCAACATCTGCGCGTCGTCGAGTTCCGTATCGGCGCCGATTTCGAACCGAAGGGGCGCGCCGGCCAAAGCGGGGATTGGGCGCTTCTGAAGCTCGACAAGCCATTTGCCGGCCCGGTCCTGCCGTTCGCGCGGCGTCCGGCCGCCGTGGGCGATCGCTTCTCGGCGATCGGTTTCGCAATCACCCGCCGCCATCGGCTGACCGGCATGGCCGATTGCCGTGTACGCGCCGTGTCGTCGGCGGCGTTCGTCCACAGCTGTCCGGCGGGGCGCGGACATTCCGGCGGCCCGATGGTCGGCCGTGAAGACGGACGGCTCGTCGCTTTCGGCGTCCACGTCGCGAGCGGACGGGACGGCGGCCTCGCCATCGCCGCCGGAGCCATTTCCGGGGGTCGCGCGCGCCGACCCGACTGACGTATCCTCTGCAGCAAAATGACGATGGCGGAGGGGACATGAATATCGCGAGTCTTTTGCTGCGCGCGGCCCGGTCGCGGCCGGAGAACGTGGCGTTGATGCGCGGCCTCGCGCCGCACGCCACCTACAAGACGTTCGCCCGCCGATCGGGGGCGGTCGCCCGCTGGCTGACCGATACGGCGGGGCTTCGGCCGGGCGACCGTGTCGGCTTCGCCATGTCCAACTGCGTCGAGTTCCTCGAGATCATGTACGGCGCCTGGTTCGCCGGTCTCGTCGCGGTGCCGATCAACGCGAAGCTGCATCCGCGCGAGTTCGCCTACATCCTGGAGAACTCCGGCGCCCGGCTCTGTTTCACGACGGACGATCTTGCCGAAGGCTTGGCCGGCGTCATGGACGACCTGCCCGACTGCGAGCGCCTCCTCGTCGCGGGCGATGCGGAATACGATCGGATCGTCGCCGGCGATCCGATGGACATGGTGCATCGCACGGCCGACGATCCGGCCTGGCTGTTCTACACTTCCGGCACGACCGGGCGGCCGAAAGGCGCGACGCTCACCAATCGGAACCTGATGGGCTGCACGCTCGCCTACTTCGCCGACGTCGACCAGCCGGGCGAGGGCGACCATTGGATTCATGCGGCGCCGATGAGCCATGGCGGCGGCTGCTACGGCATCCCGTTCGTCGCGGCGGCGGCGGCGCAAACCGTGCCGGAAAGCGGCAAGTTCGATCCGCCGGAAATCTTCGACCTGCTGCCCGGCCTGCCCGGCGCCGCGATGTTCGCCGCGCCCACGATGGTGAAGCGGCTGGTCGAACACCCGAGCCGGGCGAGCGCCGACTGTTCGAACTGGAAGACCATCGTCTACGGCGGCGGGCCGATGTACGTGGAGGATTGCAAGGCGGCGAAGGCGGCTTTCGGCAATGTGCTCGTGCAGATCTACGGCCAGGGCGAATGCCCGATGACGATCACCTGCCTGCCGCGATCCGACCTCGCCAACCAGCATCACCCGCGTTTCGAGGCGCGGATCGCGTCGGCCGGACGGCCGTTTACGAATGTCGAGGTGATGGTCGCCGACGCCGACGACAATCCCGTTCTGGCGGGCGAACTCGGCGAAGTGTGCGTCCGCGGCGATCTCGTCATGGCCGGCTACTGGCGCAATCCGGAGGCGACGGCGGAGACGCTCCGCAATGGCTGGCTGCACACCGGCGACGTTGGCTTTCTCGACGAGGAGGGCTACCTCACGCTCCGCGACCGGTCGAAGGACATGATCATCTCGGGCGGCACGAACATCTATCCGCGTGAGGTGGAGGAGGCGCTATTGACCCACCCCGGCGTTGCCGAAGTCTCCGTCATCGGTGAGCCGGACGAGGAGTGGGGTGAAAACGTGCTGGCGTTCGTGGTGGCTCGGCCCGGCAAGGGCGTCGACGCCGCGGCGCTCGACGCCCACTGCCGGGATCTGATCGCCCGCTTCAAGCGCCCGAAGAGCTACCGCTTCGTCGACGCCTTGCCGAAGAACAACTACGGCAAGGTCTTGAAGACGGACCTTCGGGACATGCTCGCCAAGGAGAAGGCGGCGGCCGACGGGTGACTGCCGCTATTTGGCGGCCGTCACCATGATTTCGACCAGGATTTCCGGCCGGGCGAGGTCGGCCTTGACGCAGGCGCGCGCCGGCGGATTGGCCGGATCGACCCATTCGTTCCAGACGGCGTTCATCTTCTGGAAGTTGCCCATGTCCGTGATCCAAAGCTGCGCCGTGAGCAGCTTCGACTTGTCGGTTCCGGCCTTGGCGAGATAGCTGTCGATCGTATCCAGGATCTGTTGGGTCTGGCCCGCCACGTCCTGCGAGACGTCGCCCGCGACGAGACCGCAGAGGTAGACCATGTCGCCGTTAACGACGCAGCGGCTCATGCGCGGGCCGGGGCCCTGGGTGACGTCGATCCTTTGAATAGCCATCTGGCTTTGCTCCTGCTTTGATTTCGGGGACTCAGACGGGAAGGAGGCCACGAATGGCCCCAAGCGCGCAAGCCGGCATGCAAATCGTCCAAGACCTCCGCATCCCGATGCGGGACGGCGTCGCCATGGCGACGGACCTTTATCTGCCGGATGGCGCGGGGCCGTTCCCGCTCCTCCTGGAGCGCACGCCCTATGGCAAGCATTTGCCGAGCCGCAGCGAAATCCGCGCCGCCGACCCGAAGACGCCGCTGTCGCGGGCCGAGGTCGCGAACTATTTCGTCCAGCGCGGCTACGCCGTCGCATATCAGGACACCCGCGGCCGCTGGGCGTCCGAAGGCCGGTTCGCCAAGTATCTGGCCGAGGCGGACGACGGCTTCGATACGGTAGAAGCGCTGGCGGCCAGGCCGGAGATCGACGGCCGCGTCGGCATGTTCGGCCTCTCCTATTCCGCGCATACCCAGGTCGCCGCCGCGAGCCTCGGGCCGCCGGCGCTCAAGGCGATGGTCGTCGATTCGGGCGGGTTCTCGAACGCGCACCGGTCCGGCATCCGGCAGGGCGGAGCCTTCGAGTTGAAACAGGCGACCTGGGCGCTGCGCCAGGCCCGACTGAGCCCGGAAGCGGCGGCGGACCCGGTGCTGAAGGCGGCCTTGGAC
>DAINCG010000065.1:11315-14710 GCA_036732525.1 Pseudomonadota bacterium
GATCCTGCCGGGGCATTTCCCGCCGGTCTTCGGCCCCGACGGGGACGCGCCGCTGGACGCCGAGGACGTGCGCGACTGGTTCATGCGCATGCCCTGGCGGCCGGGCGTGTCGCCGGTCCGCTGGCACCCCGACTACGAGCGCTATCTGATCGACCAGTGGCGCGCCGGCGACTTCGGGCCTGACTGGCGGCTGCCAGGGCTCTTTGCCGCCGGCTACTACGACCGATTCGCGGGCGTCGCACAGATCCACATGTCGAGTTGGTACGACCCCTACACGCTGACGGCGCAGGACAACTATTTTGGCCTGAAGGCGGCTGGCGCGCGGCGGCTCGGCCTGGTTCTCGGCCCCTGGACCCATGGCGACCGATCGCTCGCCCATGCGGGCGACGTCGATTTCGGGGCGGAGGCAACGCTCGACGGCCAACTCGCGCCGGACTTCCTGGCCTACCGCGCCGATTTCTTCGACGCCGTTTTTGGGCGGTCGCCCGCGCCCGCTGAGACGGCCCCGGTCAAGATCTTCGTCATGGGCGGCGGCTCGGGCCGCCGGTTGGAAAGCGGCCGGCTCGACCATGGCGGCCGCTGGCGCGCGTTCGCGGACTGGCCGCCGCCGGAAGCCGTGTTCACGCCATACTATTTCGGATCGGACGGCGCATTGTCGGCGCATCCGCCCGGAACCGCGGGTCGAATCGACTACCGCTTCGACCCGCTTTGTCCGACGCCGACGGTCGGCGGCGCCATATCGTCGCTCGAGCCCGTCGCGCCCGGGGGCGCGTTCGATCAGGTTGAAGGGCCGAGCGTATTCGGCGCGGCGCCGCCGTTCCTCCCGCTATCGAGTCGCCCTGACGTGCTTGCGTTCGAGACCCCGCCCCTCGACCACGATGTCGTGATCGCGGGGCCGATACGGGCGCGGCTTTGGGTCGCCTCCGACGGTCCGGACACCGACTTCACCGTGAAGCTGATCGACGTTCATCCGCCCAGCAGTGACTATCCGCGCGGTTTCGCCATGAACCTGACCGACGGCATTCTCAGGATGCGCTATCGGAACGGCATGGAGCGCGCGGAGGCCATGGCGGCCGGCGCCGTCTATGCCGTAGAAATCGAGGCGTTCCCGACCGCCAATCGGTTCCTGAAGGGCCATCGCATTCGGGTCGACATCAGCTCCTCCAACTTCCCGAAGTTCGACGTGAACCCAAACGTCTTCGACGCCTTGGGGGCATCGCGGCAGGCGCGCGTCGCCGTGAACACGCTTTTCTTCGGCGGCGACCGCGCCTCCCACATCGTGCTCCCGATCCTGCCGGCTTCATCCGAATAGCGCACTGGCGCGTAGGGCGCGTATCGAGTAGGTCGTGACCCACCCCGAATGGAGTATTGTTCGCATGTTTCGAGTTTTCGGCGCCGCCGTGCTCGCGATGGCCGTTCTTGCGGCCCCGGCGGAGGCGCAGAAGGTCCGGGCCGGCGACGCGGCGTTGATCCCCAAGGCGGAAGCGGCGCTCGCGCGGATCGGCTCGATGATCGCCGATTTCACCTTCCGGATGCCCGGCCGCGTCAATACCGGGCGGCTCTTCGTCGACCGGATCGGCCGTCAGCTAAGGATGGAGTTCGACCCGCCGCTCGGTCACCTGCTGGTGGCGTCCGGCGCCCGCGTCGACTTCGTCGGCGGCGACGGCACGCAGATCAACGCCGCGACGCAGTCGACGCCGCTTGCGCTGGTGTTCGGTCCCGACGCACGGCTTTCCGGCGACGTCGAGGTTCTGGAGATCGCGACGAAAGGCAAGTCGGCAAGCTTCGTCGTCGGCCAGAAGAGCCAGCCGGACGACGGCAAGGTCATCCTGCATTTCCAGCAGACCGACCCGGTCTGGACGCTGACCGGGTGGAGCTACATCGATGCCGATGGCCGCTTCACCAAGACGTCGCTCTCCAACCAGCAACTCGGCGTCGAGCTCAATCCGGCGCTCTTCGAGCGGCCGCCGCCCCGGTAGGCGTCAATCGCGGGGGCGGCTCGCGCCGTAGTCGAGCTCGAATTCCGGCGGCCGCCCGCCGGGCCACGGATCGCCCCAGAGCTGCTGGCCGCCGTCGATGGTCAGCACTTCGCCCGTGACGAACTTCGCCGACGGCGCCGCGAGGTAGACCGCGCCCTCCGCGACGTCCCATTCGTCGCCGGCGCGCATCATCGGGTTCGACTGCTTGAAGCTCGCGGCGCCTTCCGGCGGATAGCGCCCGAACGCGGAGCTTTCGCAGCAGCCGGGCGCCAGGCAGTTGACCCGGATGCCGAGCGGGGCCCATTCGACGGCGACCGTCTTGGACGCATAGATGACGCCCGCGCGGGCGGCGGCGGTGTGCGCCATCTGCGGCAGGCCGCGCCAGATGTCGGCGACGATGTTCACGACCACGCCGGGCGCTTGCCTTTCCGCCCAGTGCCGGGCGGCCGCTTGCATCATGTTCCAGGTGCCGTTCAGGTTGGTGTCGATGACGGCGCGCCAGCCGTTCGGCGTGATCTTCAGGCCCTCCAGCGGAAACTGACCGCCCGCGTTGTTGATCAGGACGTCCAGCCGGCCGTGGCGCGCGAACACGCCGTCGATGAAGGCGTCGACGGCCTCGACGTCGCGGATCGACAGGCTGATGTGCTCCAATTCGTGGCCATTGGCGCGGAACGCGCTCTCGGCGTCGCTGAGCTTTGCCGGATCGCGGCCGCAGATCACGACTTTCGCGCCCAAACGCGCGAACAGTATCGCCATGGCGCGGCCGAGACCGCTACCGCCGCCGCTGACGACGACGACCTGTCCGGCGAAGAGATCATCGCGGTAGACGGTCGGCTGGCTGAACAGGTCGCTGTCGGTGGTTCCGAATGCGGTCACGATGTTGGTTCCTGGCGGCTTGCGGTCAGACGGGCCAGAGCGTAAGCGGAGGCGCATGACTTGGTCCATCGTCGCACGTGACGCCGCAAGCGGCGGCTTCGGCGTCGCGGTCGCATCGAACGTGCTGGCCGTCGGCGGTCTTTGTCCCTGGCTTGCGGTCGGCGTCGGCGCGCTGTCGACGCAATCCTTCACGAATCCGCTTTACGGGCCCGACGTCCTGGCGCGGCTCGGCGACGGCGCGTCGATCGGGCAGGCGATCGGCGAAGCGGTCGCCCGCGACGCCGGCCAGTCGATCCGCCAGGTCCATGGCGTCGACCGGGACGGCCGCGCCTATGCGCATACCGGCATCGACTGTATCGGCTGGGCCGGCCATGCGCTCGGCGACGGCGTTTCCGTCGCCGGCAACATGCTCGCGGGCCCAGACGTCGTCGACGCCACGCTGGCGACATGGCCGGACGGCTGGCGCCAGCCTTTCGCCCGGCGCCTCTTGGACGCCCTGGCGGCCGGCGAGGCGGCGGGCGGCGACAAGCGGGGCAAACG
>DAINCG010000066.1:0-2272 GCA_036732525.1 Pseudomonadota bacterium
GCAAGCTCCGCCGCCCGAAGCGCGACCAGATAGCCAATATTGTTCGCGCCCTCGACCAGGGCCGAGGTCGGCGTCTCCCGCGCGACAGAAATCTCGCCGCGGCGATAGCCATCCGCCGTCATCCGCTCGTAGACGGAAAGCGCGCGGGCGAGCCCGCCATAGGCGAGGCCGCGCAGCTCGCAGTCGATGATGTGGTCGGCGATCGCCGCCGCCTCGTCGGCGTCGTGGCCCGCGGCCGCGAAAGTCCGTTCCGCAAGGCTCCGCGCCTCGGCGACCGTCAAGCGCATGGGCGTCAGAGCGCCTGGCGGACGCGCGGGATCACCTCTTCGGCGAAGAGCTGCATCGACTCGATCGCCCGCGCCACTTCAAGGCCCGGCCAGTGCATGCTCATGACGATGTGGTTCAGGCCAACCCGGCGGTTGAACTTCAGGATCTGCTCCGCGACGTCGTCCGGCGAGCCGATGAAGAAGCGGTCCTTCAGGAGCTCCTCGAAGGGCTGGCCGAGTTCGTCCGGCTCGCCTGGCCGCGAGCGCCCCAGTCCCCAGGCGTGATAGGCCTTGTACTTGGTCATCACCGGCGCCTTGCAAAGGCGGTAGGCCTCCTCCCGCGTCCTTGCCACGAAGACCTCGCGCCGTCCGGGGAACTCGTCCGGGAACGGCTTGTCGAGGTCGTCGAGCGCGCGCTTGTAGACGTCGACCTGGTCCGCGATCGCGTCCAGCCGGTCGTTCGGGCCGACATACCAGCAGGTCCCGAGCTTCGCGGCGCGGCGGATGACGACGTCGGCGCTGCCGCCGACCCAGATCGGCGGGTGCGGCTTCTGCACCGGCTTCGAGGAACAGGCGGCGTCGATCAGCTCGAAGTGCGAGCCCTTCATCGAGACCGTCTCTTCCGTCCAGAGCCGGCGGATCGCCTCCAGGTTCTCCTCGAACCGGGCGGCGCGCTCCTTACGCGACGTGCCGAAGGCCGCGAACTCGACGTCGCGATATCCCACCCCGCAGCCGAAGATCGCCTTGCCGCCGGTCATGATGTCGAGCGTGCCGATCTGCTCCGCGACGTCCAAGGGCTTGTGCAGGGGCAGCAGCAGGACCCCGGTATTGAGGCGCAGACTCGGCGCCTCGGCCGCGATCCGGCAGAGGAACGGCACCTGCTGCAGGTCCTGCAGGGGATGCGTCGAGTAATGCGAGCCCTTGGTGATCGAATCGTAGCCGAGCTTTTCCGCGAGCCGCGCCTGTTCCAGGAGCTGGCGAAAGTGATGGGCGACATCCTCGTCGGCCGGGAACTGGCCGCGCATCATCAGGCCGAACTGCATCGGAGCGGCTCCTTTATTGCTGCATGGCGCTCGGCAGGTAGAGCGCGAGCTCCGGGAAGACGCAGAGGATGACCAGCATGACCAGGCCGGCGGCGATGTAGGGCAGCAGGCCCTTGAACACGTCCTCCAACTGGACGAGGCCGCCGGACGCCCCCTGCACGACGAAGCAGTTGATGCCGACCGGCGGCGTGATCGCGCCGATCTCGCAAAGCAGGACGACGTAGATGCCGAACCAGATCGGGTCGAATCCCAGCTCCAGCATCACCGGATGGGTGATCGGCAGGCTGATCGCGAGGAGCGGCGGCGCGTCCATCATCATGCCGAGGAAGAGGTAGAGCGCCGTCACCAGGGCCACGATCACCCAGCGATTGACGTCCGCCGTCGTCAGGAAGTCGCCGATCGCGCCGGCGAGGCCGCTGAGCGCCAGAAATTTCGAGAAGACCAGCGCGGAGATGATGATGCCGAAGATCATCGCCGTCGTCTGCACGGTGTCTGCGACGACGGCGCCGATCTGCACGCCGCGCACGCCCCGCTGGCGGATGATCGCCATCAGGAATGTCACGATCGCGCCGATCGCGCCCGCCTCCGTCGGCGTGAAGACGCCGGCATAGAGCCCGCCGATGATGCCGACGATCAGGAGCGCCAGCGGCCCGGCGAGGCGGAGCGACCACATCTTCTGCCGGAAGGTCGACGTGTTCGGGATGCGCGGCGCGAGCGCCGGGTTGCTGCGCACCCAGAGCGAGGTCGCGAGGCACAGCATCAGCGCGAAGACCAGGCCCGGAAAGACGCCGGCGATCAGGAGCGCGCCGATGCTCGATTCCGTCAGGATGCCGTAGACGACGACCAGCGCCGAGGGCGGAATCATCACCGCGAGCGTGCCCGAGATCGCGATCGAGGCTGACGCGAGCCGCTTGTCGTAGCCGCGGTTCAGCATCTCCGGCAGGGCGAGCTTGGTGAACAGCG
>DAINCG010000066.1:2325-3922 GCA_036732525.1 Pseudomonadota bacterium
GCCGCCGGTCGTCGCGATGGCGAGCCCACCGCGCAAGCCGCCGAGCCATCGCGTCGCCGCCTCGAACAGATCCTCGCCGAGGCCGGCGCGCATGGCGAAGAAGCCCATCAGCAGGAACATCGGAATGACGCTGAAGTGGAAACTGTGCGTGACGTCGTAGAATAGCGCCCGCAAGAGGCCGATCGACCCTTCCGGGCCGACCAGGATGCTGAGGCCGGCTGTGCCGACGAGGCCGAGCGCCACCATCACCGTCATGCCGGACAGGATGAAGACGATCAGGGCGACCATGCCGAGGACGCCGATTTCGATGCCGCTCATGGTTCGTCCTCGACGCCGGGCAGCCGACCCTGGGCCACGAAGACATGCCGGATCGCGTCCAGCAGGAACTGCAGGCTGAACAGGACGAGGCCGACGCAGATCGCCGATTTGATCGGCCAGACGGAGAAGGTGATCACGCCCCATTCCTGTTCGTCGATCTTGAAGGAACGGAGGGCGTAGGTGTAGGCGGCGTAGGCGTACCAGGCCATCAGCGCCGCGCCGACCAGCATGGCGAAGATGAAAAGGCCGTGCCGGACGCCGAGCGGCAGCCGCCGCGTCAGAATCGTGACCCGGATGTGGCCACGGCGGCGCTGGGTGAAGGCCAGCGCGAAGAAGATGATCAGCACCAGCGCCGCTTCCGTGATCTCCAGGGAGCCCGGCACGGGCGCATTGAAGATCTTCCGTGTCAACGCGTTGGCGTCGATCAGCCACATGATGCAGAAGGTGATCGCGCCGGAGACCATGCCGAGGCCCAGCACGAAGCGGCCATAGGCTTGGTAGATGCGCTCGAAGGCTTCGGCCATGGGCGCCTTTCCGAATTCCGCGTGCGTCAAGGGCGACGCGGCGGCCCGCCTGCCGGACCGCCGCGCGACGCCTCAGTCGAAGTCGAAGAACTTCACCATTTCAGCCGCGGGCAGGCCCGCCGCCGTGGCGCGTTCGACGAACTGCTTGCGCACGCTCTGCACGCCTTCGCTCTGCACCGCCTTGGCGACGGCGGCGTGGTCCTTGAACGGCAGCACCTTGACGCCGATCGAGTCCCATTCCTTCAGGATCTGGTCGGTCAGCCGGTAGAGCGTGTTGACGTACTGGACCATATATTCGTGACCGAGGCCTTCCAGGATCGCCCTGGTCTGCTCGTCGAGCTTGTCGAAGCTCTCCCGGTTGACCGCGATGAAGTGGCCCCAGTTCGCGCCGAGCGGAAAGCGGACATAGAACTTCGCCACCTCCTCGAACCGCCAGCCGCGCGCCAGCGTGACGCCGGTCGGCGAGCAGTCGAGGATGCTGCGCTCCAGCGCCTCGTAGGCTTCCGGCGTCGGCATGGAGACCGGCGTGGCGCCCAGCGCCTCGAAGAGCCGCGGCAAGGCGTGGCCGTAGGTGCGGATGCGCAGGCCCTTCAGGTATTCCGCCGTCTGGACCGGCTTGGTGCAGATCAGGCCGTAGTCCTCGAGCGGGCGCCAACCGATGATCTTCATGTTGTACTTCGCCATTTCGGCGTCGAACTGCGGATATTCCGCGTACCACTGCATCAGCTTCTGGCCGAGCTCGACCTCCGTCCGCG
>DAINCG010000066.1:3959-6257 GCA_036732525.1 Pseudomonadota bacterium
AAATAGGGCGCCACGACGTCGCCGATGTCGCCGACGCCGGTTTCCAGCGCGTCCGGCACCTCGCGGATGCCGGCCACGCTGCCGCCCCAGAAGATCTCCATCTTGTGCTTGCCGCCGGTCCGCTTCTCGAACTCGTCGGCGAACCACTGCATCGAAATCGACTGCGCGTCGTTCGCCGCTTTCGGCTTGAAGGTGATGTACTTCAGCGTGTCCGCCTGCGCCGCGCTCGCCGCCACAAGGCCGATCAGCGCCGCGCCCATGGCGCGCGCAAACGTCGCCGTTTTGAAGCCTGGCATCTTTGCGTTCCCCTCCGCGTTTGCGTTCGGACGTCGCGGGCCGCTCATTTTCGGCGGCGGCCCTGCGATCCGAGCGACAGCGTGGAACGGATTCCCGGCGCCCGCAAGACGCCGGCTGGCGCGGCGTGGCGAAGTTGCATTACCATTCGAACCAGACGCGTCGACCGGCGCACGAGACGCTAGGCGGCGCTTGCGGCGACGACCGCGGGGCCGGGACGCCCCGACGGTCCGGGGAGAAACGCCATGACGACCGCCAAGGAAAGCATCGAACTCACCCGCGTCGGGCCCGGCACGCAGATGGGCGCCTTCATGCGGCAATACTGGATTCCGGCCGCGGCTTCGTCGGAAATCCAGGCGGGCGCGCCGCCGATCCGGCTGATGCTGCTCGGCGAGCGGCTGGTCGCCTTCCGCGACAAGGCCGGCCAGGTCGGGGTGATGGAGCACCGCTGCCCGCACCGCTGCGCCTCGCTCTTCTTCGGGCGGACAGAGGACGACGGCCTGCGCTGCGTCTATCACGGCTGGAAGTTCGACGCCGACGGCAATTGCATCGAGATGCCGAACCTGACCGACCAGCAGAACTTCCAGGAGAAGGTCCGCGCCCGCGCCTACAAGACGGCGGAGCGGAACGGCCTGATCTGGGTCTACATGGGCGAGGCCGAGACGGCGCCGCCGCTGCCCGATCTCGAAGCCAACCTGATGCCGGAGGACGAAACCGACATCGTCTTCATCCAGCGGGAGTGCAACTGGCTGCAGGCGCTGGAGGGCGACATCGACACCTCCCACTTCGGCTTCCTGCATGTCGGCAGCGTCCAGCCGGACGACGTGCCGGAGGACCACCCGATCTACGGCGCGGTCATCAACCGCCAGCCCGACTACCACGTCCGCGACATGCCCTACGGCACGCAATATGCCGCCCACCGCCCCTATGACGACGGGCGGACCTACTGGCGCTTCAACAATTTCATGTTTCCGTTCTGGACGCAGACGCCGCAGGGCCCGTTCCCGACTCACATCACCGCGCGCGGCTGGGTCCCGATGGACGACACGCACACCATGTATGTCGCGATGAAATGGATGCCGCAAAAGCTCCGCGCCAAGGCGACGGCGGCCGCGCCCCTGAAGAACGGCAGGCCGATCCCCGGCGCCACGACCCAGGAAACGTTCCTGCCGAACACGTCGGACTGGTACGGCCGCTGGCGCCTCGCGGCGAATGCGTCGAACGACTACCTGATCGACCGCGACGCCCAGATGCGCGACGAAATCTACACCGGCATCACGGGCATCCACCTGCAGGACCAGGCGATCACCGAAAGCATGGGCGGCATCGTCGACCACACGCTGGAGCGCCTCGCGCCGAGCGACCAGATGATCACGCGAACGCGCCGGCAGTTGCTGCGCGCCTCCCGCGACTTCGCCAAGACCGGCCAGCCGCCGCCGGGCGTCGCCGATCCCGGCCTTTACCGGACGGCGCGCTGCGGCTTCTTCGTCGAGGACCCGGCGATGTCGTGGACCGAGGCCTACGACCGCCATGCGGTCACGGCCGTCCGCGCGGACACTCTTTCCCAGGCGGCGGAGTAGACGGGCGTGGCGTACGATCCGGAAGCGGTCAAACAGGCGAAGCGGCCGCAGGGCCTGCCCTTTCACATCGCGAAGATCGGCCATGTCGCCCTCCAGGTCGCGGACCTGGAGCGGTCGGTCGACTTCTACGTCCGCGTGCTCGGCATGGAAGTGTCGGACGCCTACGGGCCCGACATGATGCCGGGCGGCATGGTGTTCCTGCGCTTCAACCCGGACCACCACGGCATCGCGCTCGTCGGCGCCCTGGACGGTCCGGCCGGGGCGAAAGAACTCCACCATCTGGCGTTCGAGGTCGGCAGCCTGGACGAGGTGCTGCGCGCCCGCGCGCACCTAAAGGCGGCCGGCGCGCAGATCGATTTCGACGGCCGCCGCCGTGCGGGCTGCCAGTTCGCGGTCGAGTTCCGCGACCCTGATGGCCACCGCC
>DAINCG010000066.1:6267-14572 GCA_036732525.1 Pseudomonadota bacterium
GGCATCGACCGGATCGGAACGGAGGGCCGAGCGCGCCCTGCGTCCGAATGGAAGGGCGCGCCGAGCCTGGAGACCGCCATCGCCGACCCCGTCGTCGGCCAGGACGCGACTGTCCAGGACACGAGCCTGCTGAGGCGCCAGAATTAGTCCAACACGTCAGACAGAGAGGATCGGGCGACATGGCGGACATCGTCTTCGGGCTCGGCACGTCCCACACGCCGATGCTGAACGCGAGCGCCAGGGATTGGCTGACCGGGTTCGTCGAACTCGACCCGAAGCGCGCGCACCGGGACAAGTCCGGGCATCCGATCGCCTATAACGACCTGCTCCGGATCGCCGACGCCCGCGCGGCGCCCGCGCTCGAGAAATCCTCGGTCGACGAGCGGCATGCCCGATCCCAGGCGGGCCTCGCCAAGCTGAAGGCCGCGCTTCTCGCGGCGAAGCTCGACGCGCTGATCGTCATCGGCGACGACCAGAACGAACTTTTCGGCGCGGACAACCTGCCCGCCGTCCTGGTCTATCGGGGCGCGTCGATCCCGAACACGCCCCGCATGCGCGGGAACACGACGCTGCCGCCCTGGTACGCCGCCGCGATGTCCGCCTTCTACGACGATCCGAAGCGCGACTACCCCGTCGCCGCCGATCTCGCGAACCACATCGTCGAGAGCCTAACGGCGGACGACTTCGATGTCGCGACCTCGGACAAGGTGACCGGCGAGCATGGCGAGGGCCATGCCTTCGCCTTCATCCACCGCCGCCTGATGTCGGACGCGCCGATCCCGGTCGTGCCGATCTTCCTGAATGCCTATTACCCCCCGAACCAGCCGACGCCGAAGCGCTGCCATGCGCTCGGCCAGGCGATCCGGCGGGCCGTCCAGGCGTTTCCGGCCGACGCCCGCGTCGGCGTCGCGGCCTCCGGCGGCCTCAGCCATTTCACCGTGGACGAAGACCTGGACCGGGAAGTCCTGCGCGCGCTCGAGGCCAAGGACGCGGCGGCGCTGACGGCGCTGCCCGTCCGAAAGCTGCAGGGCGGCAGCTCGGAAATCCGGAACTGGATCTGCGCGGCCGGCGCGCTCGAAGGTCTCGAACTTGCGTGGTCGGACTACATTCCGGGCTACCGCACCCTCGCCGGGACGGGGACCGGCATCGGCTTCGCCCTCTGGGGCTGACGGGCGGCGCGGGGACTGGGGCGGCGGCATGCGGTTCGGTCTCTTCGGCGGCGCCAAGGCGGCGGGCGACGGCCCGGACGCCGACAGCCATGGGTACCGCGCCTTCATCGACTACGTCGTCCGCGCCGACGAACTCGGCTTCGACGCGCTCTTCATGGTGGAGCATCACTTCACCGGCGTCGGCCAGGTCTCCGCCTCGCTCAATCTGCTGAGCTACCTGGCGGCGCGCACCCGGCGCATCCGGCTCGGCACGGCGGTCGTGGTGCTGCCCTGGCACAACCCCGCGCTTCTGGCGGAGCAGGCGGCGACGGTTGACCTGTTGTCCGGCGGGCGGTTCGACTTCGGCGTCGGCAAGGGCTACCGGGCCGGCGAGTTCGAGGGCTTCGCCATACCGCCGGGCGAAGCCGACGCGCGCTTTCGGGAGTGCCTGGAGTTTCTGCAAAGGGCCTGGTCGGCGGATGGACGATTTTCCTTCGACGGCAAGTACTGGCGCTTCAAGAACATCGTCGTCGAGCCCCGGCCCGTCCAGCGCCCGCACCCGCCCTTCTGGATGGCGGCGGGCAGTTTTCCCTCGATCGAGCGGGCGGCGGCGGCCGGCTTCAACCTGCTGCTCGACCAGATCGCGCCGATGGACCTTTCGCTGGAGCGCGTCCGCGTCTATCGGGAAGCGCGGACGGCGGCCGGCCGCGACCCGAAGGCCGGCAAGGTGGCGCTCGCCCGCGCGCTGCAGATCGCCGAGACGCCGGCCGAGCGAGATGCGGCCATCGCCGTCCGGCGGCGCGTGCTGCAACGGATCGGCGACCTTGCCCGCGGCCCCGGCGCTGAGCGCTATGGCGACGTCGACGCGCTGGCGGCCGTCGCCAGCGACGATTCCGTCCTGTTGGGCAGGCCGAAAGAGATCGCAGACCGGCTGAACCGGCTGGCCGAGGGCGGCGTCGACATGGTCCTGCTGATCGACCCGACCGGCGACGTCCGGTCGCTGGAGCGGTTCCAGGCGGAGATCGCGCCCCGCGTCGCCGGCGCCGATCAGGCGGCGCTGGCCTGATCCTGCGCGATCAGCGGCGCCCGTTCCGACACGGTCGTCCGGCGCATGTCGCGCTTCTGGGTCATGTCGAACTCCCGCGCCCGATGCATGGTGCAGCGGTTGTCCCAGATGACGAGATCGCCGACGCGCCATTCGTGGGTGTGCACGAATTCGGGGCGCGTCGCGTGGTCGATCAGGTCGAGCAGCAGCATCTTGCCCTCGGGCGTCGGCATGCCTTCGATCCGGTCGGCATGGGCGGCCAGATAGAGCGACGTCCGCCCGGAGCCGGGATGCGTCCGGACAAGGGGCTGTCGCGCCGGCGGCAGGGCCGCGCGCTCCTCCTCCGTGAAATCGACGAAGCCGATCATGGCGCGCGAATTGAAGAGCGAGTGGACGGCGACCAGGCCGTCGAGCGCCTCCCGCTTTGCCGGCGACAGCGCGTCATAGGCGGCGCGCATGTCCGCGAACTGGGTCTCGCCGCCCGCCGGCGGGACGAGATGCGCCGAGAGCAGCGAATAGGTGGAGGGCACGCGCCGGAAGGAATGGTCGGTGTGCCAGAGCCGGTTGGCGAGGGCGTCCATGCGCCGGCGGTCGTCCCCGGACATGACGCTGCCGTCAGGGGCCAGGTTGGAGATGTCGGAGACCTTGGGGTCGATGCGGAGCTGCGCGCCCGGCCGGTCGAGCGCGCGGGTCGTCGCAACCGGCCCCAGCCGCTCGCTGAACGCGACCTGCGCCGCGTCGGTCAGGGTCTGGCCGCGGAACAGCAAGACCGCATGGGCGTCGAGCGCCGCTATGATTTCCGCCATCCGGGCGTCGTCGAGAAGACCGGCAAGATCGACGCCGGAAACCTCGGCGAAGAAATGCGGATGCAGTCGCTTCACCTGCATGTCGGCCTGCTCCATATCGGGGTGATACGATCTTGCGCCGAAGCGAACTTCCGGCGCAACGGAGGCTCACTATGCGTCTTGCCGCGACCGACGCCCTGATCGTCGTCGACATGCAGCCCGACTTCTGCCCCGGCGGCCCGCTCGCCGTGCCAGATGGCGACGCGATCCTGCCCGCGATCAACCGGCTGATCCCGCGCTTCGGCATCGTCGTCGCGACCCAGGACTGGCATCCGCCGGGTCACGCATCCTTCGCCAGCAGCCATCCCGGCAAGCAGCCGTTCGACACGGTCACGTTGGATTACGGCGAGCAGAACCTCTGGCCAGACCACTGCGTCCAGGGCACGCCCGGCGCCGAACTGCACCCCGGCCTGGACGTCGCGGGCGTACAGATGACCGTCCGAAAAGGCTTCCGAAAGGGCGTCGATTCCTATTCCGCCTTCCGGGAAAACGACCGCAAGACCGACACAGGCCTCGCGGGCTATCTCCGCGAGCGGGGCGGCAAGCGGGTCTTCCTGACCGGCCTCGCGGCGGACGTCTGCGTCTTCTTCTCGGCGATGGACGCGAAGGCGGCCGGGTTCGAGACGGTCTTCCTCAACGACGCGACCGCCGGCATCGACCGCGCCGGCTCCCGCGCCCGCGCCCAGCAGGCGATGGACGAAGCGGGCGTCGTCCGCATGGCGAGCGACGCCCTCGAAGGCTGAGATTAGGCCGGCTCGACGACGAGGAAGGTCCGCGTCTCGATGCTTTCCCGCGGCGGCGCGGCCGGATCCTGGTCGGGGAGTTCGAAGGCGCCGTGCGGCGTATATTTCGCGCGGCCGTCGTCCAGGCTGTCCCAACCCTTGATCAGGATGACCTCGTCCCGCTCCATCAGCGGCGCGTAGTACCAGTCGTGGCCGGGGCCGTAGGCAAGCTGGTAGATTTCGCCCGTCCGGTCGGGGAAACGCTGGTCGGTCGCGATCAGGTCGGCCTTCGGCACGCTCGTCGCGGCGGCGAGCGCCAGCGGCGCCCGCTGCACGGGCGTATCCGAAATCGGCCGCCAGACGTTCACCTGCATAATGCGCGCGCCGCGCTGGACGGCCGCGTCATAGGCGGCTTCGCCCATGGCGTCCTTCGCCCGCTGCGGGCCGCTCTTGTCCGTATAGTCGCAATGGACGCGCGTCGCGGGGCCGCGCAGCCCGTCCGGATTGCGGGCGCCCTCGCCGCCGTCGGACCGGCGGGTATGGTCGAAGATGTAAACTTCCGACGCGCCGAAGCGCTGCTTCAGCAGGCTGACGACCTCCCACTCGTAGACGTCGGCGACCTCGTCCGGATCATAGAAGTCCTTCACGGCGGATGGCGTCCGCATCAGCTCGAACCCCTCGCGATCGACGTCGGCGGCCATGCCCCGCATGCTGCGGACGGGCACCTGATGCTGCTCGGTCTTGAAGTGCACTTCCGGCGCGCCGCCGGTCAGGGCGGAGGAGAGAAAATACGGCTTCTCGTCCTGTCGCACGATGAAGGTAAGGTTGGCGGCGACGGCGGCGTCGGTTGCCGGCCGATCAGCGACGGCGGTTGCGGCGGTCATGATGTCCTGCCTCCATGAATTCCCATTGCCCAACACATAGGACGCCGCCGCCGCTCTGTGAACACGCAAAGACAAAGCAAAATTCTCGTGCAGCTTTGCGCTCTGCGCGCAAATCAGCTTACACGATCAAGATATCGTCGGCGTCCAACGCCGGCGCCCCCAGGATCTGCGCGATTTCGACCGCGGCCGCGTCCCCGATGCCGTCCGCGTCGTAGCGCAAACGCCCGATCGGGCCGCTCGCGTCGTAGAGGATGCGGGCCTCCGCCGTCGTCGCCGCGCCGGCGTTTTCGAACGCGCCGTGGGCCAGCGCGCCCGCCGCCAGGCCCGCGAACGCCGCGCGATCGAGCAGAATGCGGTCGCCCGCCTCGAAATCCTGGATGATGTCGAAGTCGGCGAGATCGTCCAGCTGGAAGTCGTCCGCCCCGGCGCCGCCGAAGAGAACGTCGACGCCGGCTTCGCCGATCAGGACGTCGTCGCCGTCGCCGCCCAGCAAGAGGTCGGTTTCGGCGCCGCCGGTCAGCCGGTCGTCGCCCGCGTCGCCGAGCAGCTGATCCACGCCGGAGCCGCCGCGCGCCTGATCGTCGCCCGCGCCGCCGTCGATGCGGTTGGCCCCCGCGTCGCCCGCCAGGTCGTCATTGCCGGCGCCGCCGAGAATGTTCTCGAAGCCGAAGAATTCGTCGCCCTCGGCGTCGCCGCCGGCGGCCGCGCCGCTGAACAGGCGCACGCTGACGCCGGCCGTGTCGCCGGCGTAGGAGAGCGTATCGACGCCCGCCATGCCGTAGAGCCGGTCGCCGGCCGCCCCGCCCTCGACCACGTCGTCGCCGGAGCCGCCGCGCAGCTGATCCCGGCCGCCGCCGCCGAAGAGCGCGTTCGCGGCCGAGTTGCCGGCGATGTAGTCGGAGCCGGAGCCGCCCTTGGCGTTCTCGACGCCGAAGGTCTCGTCGCCCGCCGCCGCGCCGCCGGCGCCGACGCCGCCCATGTAGAGCCGGATGGCGAGATCGACCGTCTCGGCCGAATAGTCGGCGAGGTCGACGCCCGCGCCGCCGAGGAGCATGTCGGGCCCGAGACCGCCGACGAGCCGGTCGTTCCCGCCGCCGCCATCCAGCCGGTTGGCGCCCGCGTCGCCGGTCAGGTCGTCCGCGCCGGCGCCGCCGATCAGGTTTTCGAATTCCGCGATCTCGTCGCCTTCGGCGTCGCCGCCGCTTGCCGTGTCGTCCAGCAGGCTGACCGTGACGCCCAAGACGTCGCCGGCGTAATCGAGCGTATCGACGCCGGCGCCGCCCAGGAGGTCGTCGGCCCCCGCGCCGCCGGCGATGCGGTTGGCCCCCGCGTCGCCCGCCAAAACGTCGTCGCCGGCGCCGCCGATCAGGTTTTCGAACTCCGCGATCTCGTCGCCTTCGGCCTCGCCGCCCGAAGCCGCGCCGCTCAGCAGGCTGACGGAAACGCCGGTCACGTCGCCCGAATAGTCCAGCGTATCGGCGCCGGGGCCGCCCAACAGGTCGTCCGCCCCCGAGCCGCCGCTCAGCACGTCGTCGGAGGAGCCGCCGCGCACCTGGTCGTCGCCCGCGCCGCCGACGATGCGGTTGGCGAAGGCGTCGCCGGCCAAATAGTCATTGCCGGACCCGCCGATCAGGTTCTCGAACTCCAGGACCCGGTCGCCCGCCGCGTCGCCGCGCTGGCCGGTTCCGTTGAAGAGCCGCACGGAGACGCCGGCCGTGTCGCCCGAATAGTCGGCCGTATCGACGCCGGGGCCGCCGAAGAGCGTATCCGCGCCGACGCCGCCGACGATCACGTCGTTGGCCGAGCCGCCGCGCAGCTGGTCGTCGCCCGCGCGGCCGTCGAGCCGGTTGGCGGCCGAATCGCCCGATATGAAATCGTTCGCCGCGCCGCCGATGACGTTCTCGACCCTGACGATCCGGTCGCCCGTGGCGCCGCCGCCGGCGCCGGTCCCGGCGAAGAGTCGGATGGCCAGCGGCGCCGTCTCCGCGCCGTCGTCCAGGACGTCGACGCCGACGCCGCCGTCGAGATCGTCCGAACCGGGCGTCCCCAGCAGCACGTCGTCCCCGTCGACGCCGGCGACCGTGATCGTCGCGGTCGCGACGCCGCCGCCGGTCACGGCATACTCGAAGGTCTCCGCCGTCGTCCGGTTGGCGGCGCCGGACTCGGGGCCGGGCAGGTCGTCGAAAACGCCCATGGGATCGTAGAAGACCGACCCATCGGCGTTGACGGTCAGCCGCGCGCCGGACGGCAGCGTCCGCGCCGCGCCGACAAGCCCGGCGTCGCCGTCGACCGCGACGATCTCGAAGGCGTCGCCCTCCGGATCGACGTCGGTCGCGACGCCGTTGTCGGCGAAGAGGTCGGCCGCGAGCGTCATGTCCGCATCGACGGCGAGCGCGTCGTCCGCCGGGCGGGCGATGTCGTCGAACGCGGTGATGATGACGGTCGACGTGTCGACCACGGCGCGCGCGCCGTCGGAGAAGGTCCAGACGAGGTCGATCTCGTCCGGCGGCGTGTCGTCGAGTGTGCGGTAGGTGATGGCCGAGGCGATCGCCGCGACGTCCGCGGACGTCGGCGCCGCGCCGTTCGCATTGGTGAACTCGATGCGCAGTGCGCCGTCGACGAGCTGGTAGGTCGCGATGACAACGCCGCCGGCCGCGATTTCGCCCGCGTCGAACGTCAAGCCGGCCGTGGGCGCGAAGGCGAAGACGTCCATGGGGTCGGCGCCGCCGGCGCGCGCGACGGTCAACGAGGCGCCGTCATAGTCGCCAAGGCCGCCGTTCAACGCGGCGAACTCGGCGTCGAAGAGCGTGACGGTCCCGTCGATCCGAGTCGCGGCGCTGTCCTCGACGTGCGCCGCAACGCCGTTGACCGTCGAGTCCGGCCTCGGGGAGATGACGAGGGCCGAGGAATAGCTTCGAACGATCAGTTCGTCCAATCCGTCGCCGTTGAGATCGCCGGCGCCGTCCAGATCTTGCGCAGCGCCTATATCCGGCATCCCGAGAAAATCGGCGAAAAAATTGCCATCGACTCGGAAGAGCAATGCGCCGTCGCGGCCCGAATAGATACGCGCCTCCCGGAACGATCCCGCGGATGCGGAGTCGACGAGCGCGCCGACGGCAAAGTCGTCGAAGCCGTCGCCATTGATATCGCCGACGCCGGCGACGATGCCGCCCACTTGCTGAAAGGCCGCGTCGCCTTCAATTCTGTGCAGGACGGCGCCATCCCTGCCGGAAAACACCTCTACCAGGCCCGATTGCCGGCCGTTCGGGCTCTCGCGACCGGTCCCGACGATAAAGTCGGCGAAACCGTCGCCGTTGACGTCGCCCGCCCCGTCGACGGCATAGCCGTAGAAAACCTCGACCGCCGTGCCGATCATAGTATAGAGCGTCGAGCCGTCCGCTCCGGAAAACACCCGCACACTGCCCGAACTGTTGGCGTACTCGTCGGAGTAAGGCGCATTGACGATGATGTCGTCGAAGCCGTCGCCGTTGACATCGCCGATGCCGGTCGCGCGCCGACCGAAATTGTCGCCCCGATTGTCGCTCGTGCGCGAGAACAGCACGCCGCCGTCCGCGCCCGAGAACACGATGACGCCGCCGCCCTCGCCATATTCCGTATCGCTGGCCAATATGTCATCGACGCCGTCCCCGTCGAAGTCCCC
>DAINCG010000067.1:0-2820 GCA_036732525.1 Pseudomonadota bacterium
GTCGCGGCGGCGGAGGTGCCGGTGCTGGCGCTGGAGGACCCGGCGTCGAACGCCGCGGCGCAGGTTCTGGAAACCGCCCGGCGTCTGGTCGCCGACGACGGCGCGGAAGCGATCGCCCTCGGCTGCGCCGGCATGGCCGACCTCGCGGCCTGGATGTCGGACGAGCTTGGCGTGCCCGTCGTCGATGGCGTGGCGGCGGGCGTCCGGCTGGCCGAGGGCCTGGCCGCCGTCGGCCTGAAGACGTCGCGGCGCGGCGCCTATGCCAAGCCGGGGATCAAGCCCTATGCGGGCGCTTTTAAGGACGATGCGCCATGACGGCCCCCACGACCCGCGATCTCCGCGGCTATGGCCGCAACCCGCCCGACCCGAAATGGCCGGGCGGCGCGCGGCTCGCCCTCCAGATCGTCATGAACTACGAGGAGGGTGGGGAGAACACGCTGCTGAACGGCGACGCGGCGTCGGAAGCCTTTCTCTCCGAGACGATCGGCGCCTTGCCGCTGGTCGGCCAGCGCAACATGAACATGGAGAGCGTCTACGAATACGGCAGCCGCGCCGGGTTCTGGCGGCTCTGGCGGCTCTTCACCTCGCGCGGCCTGCCGATCACCGTCTACGGCGTCGGCCGGGCGCTGGAACTCAACCCGGAAGCCGGCGCCGCGATGGCCGAGGCGGGCTGGGAAGTCGCGAGCCATGGGTATCGCTGGATCGATTATCAGGACGTGCCGGAAGCGGTCGAACGCGAGCACATGGCGCTCGCGATCCAGGCGATCGAGCGGACGGTCGGCCAGGCGCCCGTCGGCTGGTACACCGGCCGGATCAGCCCGAACACGCGCCGCCTCGTCGTCGAGCATGGCGGCTTCCTCTACGACGCCGACAGCTATGCCGACGACCTGCCCTACTGGACGGACGACTATGGCCGGCCGCACCTCGTCGTGCCCTATACGCTCGACGCCAACGACATGCGCTTCGCGACGGCGCAGGGCTTCAATTCGGGCGACCAGTTCTTCGCATACCTCCGCGACAGCTTCGACGCGCTCTACGCCGAAGCGGCCGACGCGCCGAAGATGATGTCCGTCGGCCTGCACTGCCGCCTCGTCGGGCGGCCTGGCCGAATCATGGGCCTCCAACGCTTCCTGGACCACGTGCAGAGTCATGCGGACGTCTGGGTCTGCCGCCGCGCCGACATCGCCCGCCACTGGATCGCGACCCACCCCTATTCGGGCAAATGACAGGACTGAGCCCATGCGGATGATCGGCGTCGATATCGGCGGGACCTTCACCGACCTCGTGCTCGCCGACCTCCAAACCGGCGTCATGCAGATCCACAAGACGCCGACGACCGTCGGCGATCCGGCTGTCGGCATGGTCACGGGCATGCTCGAGCTCTGCGAGATGACCGGGACGACGCCCGGCGAGGTCGGCCGCGTGCTGCACGGCACGACCATCGCGACCAATGCGGTCCTGGAGCATGACGGCGTCGAGGCCGGCATGATCACCACCGAGGGCTATCGCGACATCCTGCATATCGGCCGCCACCAGCGGCCGCAGCACTACTCAATCCGCCAGGAAATTCCCTGGCAGGACCGGCCCCTGATCGCCCGCCGCAACCGGCGCACGGTCGCCGAGCGCCTCATCCCGCCGCGCGGCGAGGTCCTGGTTCCTCTCGACGAGGCGGGCGTGGCGGCTGCGGCGGAGGCCTTCAGGTCGGATGGCATCGAGGCGATCGCGATCTGCTTCCTGTTCTCCTATCTGAACCCCGCGCACGAGCGCCGGGCGGCGGAGATCGTGCGGGAGGTTCATCCCGGCGCATATGTGAGCTGTTCCGCCGAGGTCTCGCCCCAGTTCCGGGAGTTCGAGCGGTTCACGACGGCCGCAATGAACGTCTTCGTCGGCCCGAAAGTGCGCGACTACGTCCGCCGCATCGCCGAGGAGATGCGTGGCCGGGGCTTCCGCGCCGATCTGCTGGTGATGGCGTCGAACGGCGGCATGGCGACGGCCGACATGGTGGCGGAGAAGCCGGTGACGACGCTGCTGTCCGGCCCGGCGGCCGGCGTCATGGGCGGCGCGTGGAGCGGCGGCCTCGCCGGCCGCGACCGGCTGATCACCTTCGACGTCGGCGGCACGTCCGCGGACATCGGCCTCGTCGTCGACGGCGTCTTCGCGGAGGCGACGGCGCGCGACACCTGGATCGGCGGCTTTCCGGTGATGACGCCGATGATCGACATCCACACGATCGGCGCGGGCGGCGGCTCGATCGCGCATCTGGACGCCGGCGGCGGCTTCCGCGTCGGCCCCAGGAGCGCGGGCGCCACGCCCGGGCCCGCCGCCTACGCGCGCGGCGGCGACCAGCCGACGGTGACGGACGCCCACGTGGCCCTGGGTCGGCTCGATCCGGACAATTTCCTCGGCGGCGCCATGAAGCTCGACGCGGTCGCGGCGGGCGAGGTGATGCAGGACCTAGCCGAGCGGCTCGGCCTCGGGCTGGACGAGGCGGCGGCGGGCGTGCTCGCCATCGCCAACGCCAACATGGCGAACGCCATTCACACGCGGACGGTGCAGAAGGGCCTCGATCCCCGGGAATTCAGCCTGGTCGCCTTCGGCGGCGCGGGACCCTTGCACGGCGCCGAGGTGGCGCAGATCCTCGGCATGCGGGAGGTCATCGTCCCGCCATATCCCGGCATCGCTTCGGCCGTCGGACTTTTGACCACCGACCTCAAATATGATGCGATCCGGACCGCCTTCCAGACGACGGGCGCGCTCGACCTCGCCGCGATCGGCCAGGCCTTCGACGGCACGGTGACGCCGCTTTCAGGCGGTTATTTC
>DAINCG010000067.1:2830-14537 GCA_036732525.1 Pseudomonadota bacterium
CCAGGCCTTCGACGAGATGCAGGCGAGCCTGGAGGCGCAGCTGGCGGCGGACGGCGTCGCGCCCGAGGACAGGGCATTCGAGCGGTCGGGCGACCTCCGCTATGCCGGCCAAGGCTACGAACTGCGGGCTGGCTTCCCGGCCGGCCCGATCGACGCCGCAGCCATCGAGACGGCATGCGCCGCCTTCGCCGCGGCGCATCGGGAGGAATACGGCCACGATTTCCCGGAGAGCCCGATCGAGATCGTGAACCTCCGGCTGACGGCGGTCGGCCGCACGCCCGATTTGGTCGAACCGGCCGGCCAGCCCGCGCTCCGCCAGGCGGAGCCGATCCATGAAGTCGACGTCGTTTTCCGCGCCGGGGGCGCCCTGGAGCGGCGGCGCACGCCCGTCTACCGGCGCGCGGACCTGGGCGTCGGAGAGCCGGTCGAGGGTCCGGCGATCGTCGTCCAGACCGACGCGACCACGGTCGTCCCGCCGGGCGCGACATGCGCCACGGACGCCGCCGGCAACCTGATCGTCAGCCTGGAGTAGCCCCGATGGCCGCCAAACCGGAGATCGATCCCATCACCGCGAGCGTGCTGCAGGGCGCGTTGGAGAACATCGCGGTCGAGATGGGCTACAAGCTGATGCGCATGTCCTATTCCTCGATCATCCGGGAATCGGAGGATTTCGGCGCCGGCCTCGTCGACGCTAAGGGCCGCGGCCTCGCGGAATCGGCGCAGTCAACGCCGCTCCAGTCCGGGCCGATCCCGGGCTACATTCAGGGCATCCAGCGGATCATGGCGGCGCGCGGCGAGACGATCCGGCCGGGCGACATCATCATGCACAACGACGCCTATTCGGGCGCGAGCCACGGTCCCGACGTCGCGTTCATTGTCCCCGTATTTCACGGCGACCGGCTGATGGCCTTCGCGGCGACGACGGCCCACCACCTCGACATCGGCGCGCTGACGCCGGGAAGCTGCGGCATCGTCGACGCCATCGACGCCTATGCGGAGGGCCTCCAGTTCAAGGCGATCAAGGTCTACGAGGAAGGCCGCAAGGTCGACGCGGTCTGGCACATCCTGCGCGACAACATCCGCGTCTCCGACCTGGTCGTCGGCGACATGGAGGCGCAGATCGCCGCCTCCCGCATCGGCGCCGCCCGCCTCTCGGCATTGATCGAGAGCTACGGCGTCGAGACTTTCGAGGCGGCGTGCGAGGCGGTCATGGACCACGCCGAAGCGATCATGCGGAACGCGATCCGCGCGCTGCCGGACGGGCGTTACGCAGCCGAAACCAAGATCGACGGTTTTCTCGACAGCGACGATCCCGCGCTTCGCGAGCTGCCGCTCGTGGCGACCGTCATCGTCGAGGGCGACAGCATGACGGTCGACCTGACCGGCACGGCGGCCCAGACGGACAACAAGCCGATCAACATGCCGTTCGTCGGCACGGTCGACATCGCCGTCTGGCTGACGATCCGCTCCGTCCTCTTGGATACGGCGACGCATGGCCACATCCCGGTGAACGACGGCCTGACCCGGCCGATCCGGATCGTGGCGCCCGAAGGCACGCTGGTGAACCCGATCTTCCCGGCGCCGACCATCGCCCGCTTCTGCCCCGGCAACCAGCTTGCGGACACGGTAATGCGGGCCCTGGCGCAGGCGAAGCCCGACAGCGTCTCCGCCGGCATCGGAAACCTCAAGGTCATCGCCTTCTCCGGCATGCAGGAAGGCCGGCAGTGGGTGCACATGGAGATTTTCGAGGGCAGCTATGGCGGCCGCGTCGGCATGGACGGTATGGACGCGGTCGACACGCTCTACGCCAACACCCGCAACAACCCGATCGAGGACATCGAGACCCACCTGCCGCTTCGCGTGACCCGCTACGAACTCCGCGAGGGCGTCGCCGGCGCCGGCGAGTGGAGGGGCGGCTTCGGCAGCGTGCGCGAGTTCGAGTATCTGGCGGACGGCGCGGCCTCGGTCGAAGGCGAGGGCCACTTCTTCCAGCCCTGGGGCTATGCCGGCGGCGAACCCGGCAGCCCGGCGGAATTGAAGCTCGTCCATGCGGGCGGGCAGGAGGAGATGCTGCCCTCCAAGCTGCCGCACCGACGGATCGCGGCCGGCGAGCGCTTCGTCTGTGCGGGGCCGGCCGGCGGCGGCTATGGCGACCCGAAACGGCGCGCTCGGGCGGCCGTGCTGCAGGACCTGGCGGACGGCCTGATCTCGGCGGAAGACGCCGAGCGGGTCTACGGCGTCGCCGGTCAGTGAGTTATCGGTTAGGGCGCTTTGCCAGGATCGCGTCCGCCAGCGCATCGATCTCCTCGATCCCGTTGTAGATCTGGCTGGAAATCCGCACCCAAAGGCCGCCGCCCGCCGGATGCACCCGGGTCTGGATGCGGTCCTCGTGCAGTAGCCGGTGACGCAATTCCGTCCCGGCGTCCCGGTCGACGCCATAGGCGGCCGGCAGGCGGACGACCGCCATCGATCCCGTCATTTCCTCCGGCGCGCCGACATAGGTTCCGAGCGCGGCGGCGAGCCGATTGCCGGCGTCCATGGCGAGCGCGTGATTGTGCGCCATGATCCGCTCGACTCCGAACCGGTCCATGAAATCGAGCGCCGCCGGCAGGCTGAACTGGGCGGAGCCGTCCCGCGTGCCGACATAGTCGAACTCCGCCGCATAGCCCTCGCCGTAGCCGTGGCTGATGACGCTGGGATGCGTCTCGCGGAGATGCGCGTCGGCGGTCCAAAGAAAGGCGCAGCCGCGCGCCGCGAACATCCACTTGTGGCAGTTGCCGGTGTACCAGTCGGCGCCGACCTGCATCAGGTCGAGGCCCACCATTCCCGGCGCGTGCGCCCCGTCGACCAAAACCAGCGCGCCCGCCGACTTCGCCGCCTGGACCATCCGCGCGATCGGCAGCGCCAGCGCCGTCTGCGACGTGACGTGATCCAGGATGACCAGCCTCGGCGGCGGGTCGAGCGCCGCCTGCAGCGCCTCAAGCGCCTCCTCCGGCGCGCCGATCGGGAACGGAATATGCCACTCGGCGATTTCGGCGCCCGCCATCGAGGCCGCGAAGCGGGCGGCGTTCCGGACGGCGCCATAGGTCTGGTCGTTGATCAGGATACGGTCGCCCGGCTGGAAGCGGATCGAGCGCAGCACGCCGTTGACCGCCTGGGTCGCGTTCTCGACCAGCGCAACGTTGTCCGTCTCCGCGCCGAGATAGGGCGCGAGCCGTTTGGCCGCCGCGCGTAGCGCCGGCCGGCTCTCGAACTCCATGAATCGGCTCGGCTCGGCCTCGATCCGGTCCTGCCAGGCGCGCTGCGCCGCCGTCACCTCCCGCGGCACGGCGCCGTAGGAGCCGTGGTTCAGATGCAGCGCGCCCGCCTCCATCTGGAAGAGCGGCAGGAGGTCCGGGCCGAAGGCGGGCGCTTCATCTGGCATGGTCGGATTCCGAATGGACGGAGCAGCGCTCCCACACTACTCCAACTCGCCCATGATTTCGTGCGCTCGTTCGATCCGCTCGAGCGAGCGGCGGGCGGCCGGACCGAGTTCTGCGGCTGTCTCGACGGCGAGCAGGCGGAGCAGCGCCAAGAGGCCGGCATAGCTGTCCATCGGCTGCGGGGTTTCGACCGCGCAGGTCAGCG
Organism: Pseudomonadota bacterium; assembly: GCA_036732525.1. GTDB lineage: Bacteria > Pseudomonadota > Alphaproteobacteria > Bin95 > Bin95 > VMCJ01. Next base: position 6,458 of record DAINCG010000067.1, read on the forward strand.
TCCAGCGGACGAACCGTGGCGTTTCGCGGATGCTGTTGTCCGCGATCAGGATGACGTCGCATCCCGTATCGGCGATCGCACGGACGATGTCCGTGAAGCGGGCGATCCGGCGACGGACGCCGACGACGAGCGCCACATCCTCCGGGCCGAGTTCGGCCACGCCCTCCGCCAGCGTCTGACCCGGTCGGATCAACAATGCGACGTCGGGCCGGACCTGGGAGAGAAGCGCACGGGCATAGTCCGACGCGAAATAGCCGTTCCGGAAGCCGGCGATACGGACGTGGCGGGCCGTGGCGAGCCGCTTGGTCGTTTCTCGCACGGACTGCGGGTTGGTCATCGCCATGGTCGCCCGGACGATTTCTTCCTCCGCGGCGAAATGGCGGCTGACCGCGTTCGAGCGCGGCCCCCGCTCCGTCAGATAGAGCGGCGAACCCGTCGCCCGCATCGCGCGGGACGCCTGGCGCGCTTCCTCGTAGGCGTCATAGCCGGCCCGCCGGAACAGTCGGGAAACGGTCGCGTTCGACACGCCCGTCTCCCGCGCAAGCTCGGTCGCGGTGAAGGCGACAAGCTCGCCCGGCCGGTCGAGCACGAAGTCGGCGACCTTGCGCTCGCCGTCGGGCAAGCCGGCATACACTCCGTGCAGGCGGGCGGTCAGCGAGCGCCGTTCCGGCGAAGACATGTCTTCCATGGCATGCGGTCCGCTGCGCCGATGAAATGAACTTTTCGTTCTCGTTGACCGCATGAAAATCCGACTGCATGATTTCGTCAATCGCTCAGCCTGCGCCTGCCGCCGAAGAGGGGCCCGAAGACCTTGCCCAATCGCGTTCTCGCCTGCATCGCATTCGGGACGCTCGCGTGACCTCGACCGCCGACCGCCCGCGCGCCGGCGCCTGTCGGCTCGTCATCAACGCCGCCGCATCGCCGGGGGCGCCCTGGACGGCGGCGCAGGACGCCATCCTGTCGAACGCGGCGTTCGCACGCGCCGCGGCGACCATCCGATCCTGGCCCGGCTACGCCGAAACGCCGCTCCGGCATCTCCCGGCCCTCGCCCGGACTCTCGGCGTCGGCGCCGTCGCCTACAAGGATGAAGGCGGCCGCTTCGGGCTCGGCAGCTTCAAGGCGCTCGGCGGGGCCTATGCGGTCTACCGGCTGTTGGAAACGGCAAAGGCGGAAGGCCGGTCGCCCGCCGACGTCACCGTGACCTGCGCGACGGACGGCAATCACGGCCGCTCGGTCGCCTGGGGCGCGGCCATGTTCGGCTGCCGCTGCGTCATCTTCATCCACGCGACCGTCTCCGAAGGCCGCCGCCGCGCGATCGAAGCCTATGGCGCCGAAGTCCGGCGCACGCCCGGCAACTACGACGACAGTGTGCGCATCGCGGGCGAGACGGCGGCGGGGGAGGGCTGGAACGTCGTCTCCGACACCTCCTATCCGGGCTACATGGACGTGCCGAAGGACGTGATGCAGGGCTATGAGCTGATGGCGGCGGAGGCGTTTCAGCAACTTCGCGAGCGTCCGACTCACGTCTTCCTGCAAACCGGTGTCGGCGGCATGGCGGCCGCGGTCGCGGCGCAGGCGAAACGGCGCTGGCGGGACGGCCGGCCGCGCATCGTCCTGGCCGACCCGGCGCGAGCCGCATGCTGGGCGGAAAGTTTCGCGGCGGGCGGCCCCGTCGCCATCGACGGCGATCTCGACACCATCATGGCCGGGCTCGCCTGCGGGGAAGTCTCCCTGCTTGCCTGGGAAATCCTACAGGATCACGGCGACGCCGCCGTCGTCGTCGAGGATGCGGCGGCGGCGGAAATGATGCGCCGGCTGGCGCGGCCGGAGGGCGCCGACCCGCCGATCGTCGCGGGCGAATCCGCGACGGCCGGCCTGGCCGCGCTGGCGGACGCCATGATCGACCCGTCGGCGCGGGCGGCGCTCGGTCTCGGCCCCGAAAGCCGGGTGCTGGTCTTCGGCACGGAAGGCGATACGGACCCCGATCTCTACCGCGAGATCGTCGGCGAGGACGCCGCTTCTGTCCGGGCGCGCGGCGCCTCATGAGAGTGGGCGGCATCGACGGCGCGCGGCTGATGCGCCGATTGCAGGACCTCGGTGAAATCGGCGCGCTTGAGGGCGGCGGCGTCTCCCGCCTCGCGCTCACCGACGCCGACAAGGCCGGCCGCGACCGGCTCGTCGCCTGGATGCGCGCGCTCGACCTCGTCGTCGAGATCGACGTGATCGGCAACATCTGGGGGACGCGCGCCGGGGTGGAGGACCTGCCGCCGGTCGCCATCGGCTCGCACATCGACACGGTCGCGACCGGCGGGCTTTATGACGGCGCGCTCGGCGTGATGGCGGGCCTCGAAATCGTCGAGACCCTGAACGACGCCGGCGCCAGGACGCGCGCGCCCATCGTCGTCGCCGCCTTCACCAATGAGGAAGGCGCGCGCTTCGCGCCGGACATGATGGGGTCGGGCGTCGCCCAGGGCGCGCTCGACCTCGACGAGATGCTGGCGGTCGAGGACGCGGCCGGCCTTGCCGTCGGGGCGGAGCTCGCCCGCATCGGCTATGTCGGCGACCGGCCGGTCGGCGCGCTCAAGCCGGCAGCGTTTCTGGAGCTGCATATCGAACAGGGACCGGTCCTGGAGATCGAAGAGACCCGCATCGGCGCCGTGACCGGCGTCCAGGGCATTTCCTGGACGGAGTACGTGATAGAGGGCCAGTCGAACCATGCCGGCACGACGCCGATGGCGCTCCGCCGCGACGCGGGCGCCGTCGCGGCCCGGATCGCCGTCGCGGCCAGGCAGATCGCGACCGACTTGGGCCCGCCCCAGGTCGCGACGGTCGGCGTCCTCGAACTGACGCCGGGCCTCGTTAACGTCGTGCCACTGAAGGCGCGGATGACGGTCGATCTCCGCAATACCGACGACGCGGTCCTGGCGCAGGCCGAAGCGCGCCTTTGGGCCGCCGCCGAAGCGGCCGCGGCGGCGGAAGGCTGCACGCTGGAGATGCGCCGGCTCGCCCGCTTCGCGCCGGTCGCCTTCGATCCGGAGATTGTCGCCCGCGTCGAGGCGGCGGCCGCCGCGCGGCAGCTTTCCTGTCGGCGCATGCCGTCCGGCGCCGGGCATGACGCCCAGATGTTCGCGCCCAACTGCCCGACCGGCATGATCTTCACGCCGTCGGCGAAGGGCCTCAGCCACAATGTCCGGGAATATACCGCGCCGGCGGACCTCGAAGCCGGCGCCAACGTGTTGCTCGACGTCGTCCTCGACCTAGCAGGGATCATCGCATGAGCCGTTCCTTCATCGCCGCCGGCGCACAGCTCGGCCCCATCGCCCGTGACGAGTCGCGCCAGTCCGTCGTCGCCCGCATGATCGCGCTGATGGAGGAGGCGAAGACCCGCGGCGCCAGCCTCGTCGTCTTCCCGGAACTCGCGCTGACCACGTTCTTTCCGCGCTGGTTCATCGAGGACCCGGCCGAGCTCGACCAGTGGTTCGAGCAGTCGATGCCGTCGCCCGCGACCCAGCCCCTGTTCGACGCGGCCAGGCGGCTCGGCGTTTCGATCCACTTCGGCTATGGCGAACTCGTTCCCGACCCGGACGCCCCGGGCGGCAAGCGGCATTTCAACACCGCGGTCGTGGTCAGCCCCAAGGGCGAGATCGTCGCCAAGTACCGGAAGATTCACCTGCCGGGCCACGCCGAGCATGAGCCCGAGCGGCCCTTCCAGCATTTGGAGAAGCGCTATTTCGAGAAGGGCGACCTCGGATTCCCGGTCTTCGACGGGCTCGGCGGCAAGTATGGCATGTGCATCTGCAACGACCGGCGCTGGCCGGAGACTTGGCGCATGCTGGGGCTCGGCGGAGCGGAACTGGTGATGCTGGGCTACAACACGCCGGTGCACTACCCGCCCGCGCCGGAGCATGACCACCTGCAGGACTTCCACAATGCGCTCTCCGTGCAGGCGGGCTGCTACCAGAACGGCCTTTGGGCGATCGCCGTCGCCAAGGCGGGCAAGGAGGAGGGCTGCGACCTGATCGGCGGCAGCCTGATCGTCGCGCCGACGGGCGAAATCGTCGCGAAGACGGCGACGCTCGGCGACGAGGTGATCACCGCCCGCATCGACCTCGAACGCTGCGCCGAAATCCGCAAGAACGTCTTCAACTTCGCCCTGCACCGGCAGCCGGCCGACTATGGGCTGCTGACGCAAAAGGGCTGAACCGCGTCGCCGCTCTCTGCTAGTCTCGCGCCCAAGCAAGGACCTTGGTCCAATGGGAGGGCGTGCGATGCGCAACATCAACTACGACAATATTACAGACACCGTCGTGCAGGCCTATTCGGGGACGTCCGACGAACGGCTCCGCGAAATCCTCACCATGCTGATTCCGCGCCTGCACGACTTTGTCCGCGACATCAAATTGACGCCCCAGGAATGGGAGGCGGCGATGGAGTTTTTGTTGCGCGCCGCGAAGGCCAGCAGCGACCAGCGCAACGAGTTCATCCTGCTCTCCGACCTGCTCGGCGTCTCCGGCCTCGTCGACCTGATCGACGGCCACAATGACGACGGCGCGTCGATGACGACCCTGCTCGGGCCGTTCTACGTGCCGGGCCAGCCGGACAAGGACGCGGGCGCCGACCTCATCAAGGACAATCCGGGCGAGCGGGTGCTGGTCCAGGGCCAGGTGCGGAGCGCCAATGGCGGGCCGCTCGCTGGGGCCGTGCTGGAGATCTGGCAGAACGGGCCGAACGGCCTCTACACCGTGCAGGATCCCGGCCAGCCGGACGACAATCTCCGCTGCACCCTGCATGCCGGCGCGGACGGCAACTACAGCTTCTCCACGGTGAAGCCGGTCTCCTACACCATCCCCGACGACGGGGCCGGCGGCGAACTCGTCCGTGCGGCCGGCCGGCATTGCTGGCGGCCGGCGCATATCCACGTCATGGTCTCGGCCGACGGCCACAAGCGTCATGTCAGCCAAATCTTCGACGTGAACGACCCCTATATCGACGAGGATTCGGTCTTCGGCGTCCGCGCCGACCTGGCCGTGCCGTTCGACGGCGAGCCGAGCGAAGCGGTGCTGGAGCGCTTCCCGCACATCCAGCGGCCGTTCAACGTCGTGAACATGGACTTCGTGCTGGCGAAGACCGAGTAGCCAGCGCATGGACCTCGGCCTCTTCACGATGCCGATCCACCCGCCGTCCCGGACCTATGCCGAGACGCTCAAGGAGGATCGGGAGCTCTTCGTGCTCGCCGACAAGCTGGGTTTCACGGAAGGCTTTGTCGGCGAGCACATCACCGATGCGGCGGAGACGATCACCTCCGGCCTGATCTTCATCGCCTGGCTGCTGCGGGAGACGGAGCGCATCCGCCTCGGCACGGGCACGATCAACCTGCCGAACCACCATCCGGCGATGGTGGCGGCCGAGGTCGCCATGGTCGACCATATGGCCGAGGGCCGCTTCATCATGGGGATCAGCCCCGGCGGCCTGATGTCGGACGCGGAGGCGATGGGCAATCTCGGCCGGAACCGGGGGGCCATGTTCCTTGAGGCGATCGAGCAGGTGCTGGCGATCTGGGCGGGCGAGGCGCCTTACGACCTCAAGGGCGAGTTCTGGGAGATCAGCACGGCGAAGACGCTGATGCGGGACCTGGGGCAGGGGATCATCAAGCAGCCCTATCAAAGCCCGCATCCGCCGATCGTGGTGACGGCGGCCTCGCCCTTCTCCTCCAGCGCCTCCCAGGCGGCGGAGCGGGGCTGGGAGCTGATCTCGGCGAACTTCCTGCAGCCGAAATGGGTGGCGAGCCACTGGCCGAAATTCGTCGAAGGCGCGGCAAAGGCCGGCCGCGCGCCCGACCCGAAGACCTGGCGGGTCGCCAAGTCGATTTTCGTCGCCGATGACCGCAGCGTCGCCGAGCGCTATGCGACGGAGGCGGGCGGCCCCTACCACTTCTATTACCGCTCGCTCTTCACCAAACTGAAGTCGGGCGGCCGCGCCGTACAGTTCAAGCTGGACCCGGATCAGCCGGACGACAGCCTCTCCGTCGAGACCATCGTCGACCAGCTCGTCAGCCGGGGCGACGTCGACCAGGTCGTCGACGGCATCCTGGCCTTCCGGGAGGAGGTCGGCGACTTCGGCACGCTGCTCTATGCCGGCCACGACTGGCAGGACCCGGACCTCGCCCGCCGCTCGATGCGGCTGATGGCTGAGGAGGTGATGCCGCGGGTGAACGCCGCTCTCGGTTAGGCGTTCCGCAGCATCGGGCCGGCCGGCACGGCGAGCGCGCGCCAGACGCCGGCGGCGCCGGCCGCGACGGCGAGGCCGAGCGCCAGGAGCGCCGGCAAGAGCGCGGCCTGCAACACGAACGTCCAGTCGGTCTGCAGCAGGAAGGTTACGACGGCCCAGGCGCCGAGCGCGCCGACGGCGACGCCTAGAACGGCCGTCATGCCGCCGATCAGCGCGAACTCGATGCCTTGGGCGGCGACGATCTGGCTTCGGGTCGCGCCGGCGGTCTTCAGCAGCACCGCTTCCCGGACGCGGCGGCGCTGGCTCGCCGCGACGGCCCCGGCCAGCGTCAGCGCGCCGGCCGCGACCGCGACGGCCGCGACGGCGAAGAGCGCATCGCCGATCTGGTCCAGAATGCCTTTCGCCAGATCGACGGCGTCCGCCACGCGAATGGCGGTCACGTTCGGCAGGGCGTCCGTCACCTGGCGGACGACCGCCGCCTCCTGGTCCGGGGGCGCGGAGGCCGTGGCGAGGATGGTGTGCGGCGCGGCCGCCAATGTCGCCGGATCGAACACGGTCGAGAAGTTCATGGCGAAGTTGCGGTACTGGACGTTGCGCAGGCTTGCGATCTCGCCCGTCACCTCGCGGCCCAGCAGGTTGAAGGTGATCGTGTCGCCGACGCCGACGCCGAAGCCTTCGGCGATGCGCGCGTCGAACGAGATCAGCGGCTTGCCGCTGTAGTTCGCCGGCCACCATGCGCCGGCGGTCAGCTCCGTGCCCGGCGGTTCTTCGGCAGCGAACGTCAGGCCACGCTCATTGCGGATCGCCCAGCGGACGTCGTCGGCGATCTTGGCCTCTTCCGCCGGCTCGCCGGCGATCTTGACGATGCGGGCGCGCAGCATCGGCTGGGCGGCCTCCAGTTCGACGCCCGGGATGTCGGCCAGGATTTCGCCGAAGCGTTCGCGCTGGTCGGGTTGGATGTCGACGAAGAAGAATGTCGGCGCCTTTTCCTGGACCGTCGCGTCGAGCTGGCTGCGGAACGCGGCTTCCGTCAGCGTCGTCGTCGTCAGCGACGCAAGGCCGAGGCCGAGCGAGAGGGCGATCGCCAGCGTCGGCGCGCCCGGCCGGGTGAGCCCGGAGAGCGCCAGCCGCCAGAGCGGTCCGCCATGGCGCGGCAGGCGGCGGATCAGCCGCATCGCGCCCGCCGCCGCGCCCAGGAACAGCATGGCCGCGACCGTCGCGCCGACGACGAAGCCAAGCGCCACCTTGGGATCGCTTGCCGTCGCGATCGCGAGCGCGGCCATCGCCCCCGCTCCGAGAACCAGCATCCAGATGCGCCGACCCGCCGGGCGAAGGCCGGAGATGCCGAGCGCCGCGCCGCCGATCAGGCGCGCGGCCGGCATGCGCTCCGCCGCGGCGAGCGGCCAGAGCGCGAAGACGAGCGCCGTCAACAGGCCGAAGGCGCCGGCGACCGCGAGCGAACCGATGTCCGGCGACGGCTCCAGACGGATCTGCAGAATGTCCCCGAGCGGCCCGGCGGCGAGCACCGGAACGATGCCGCCGACCAGCAGTCCGAGCAGCGTCGCGCCCGCTGCGATCAGCCCGACCTGGATCAGATAGGCGCGAAAGATGACGTGTCCGGGCGCGCCGAGGCATTTCAGGATGGCGATCGCGCGGGCGCGGTCGTCCATGTAGGCCTTGACCGCGTTCGCCGCGCCGACGCCGCCGACCAGAAGCGCGCCGAGGCTCGCAAGCGTCAGGAACAGGCTGAGGCGGACGATGGTGCGGCGCAGGCTCGGCGCCGCCTCGGCCGCCGTGGTCAGCCGCCAGCCGGGCTCGTCTACGGCGGCTTCGAGACGCTGTTTCGCCGCAT
>DAINCG010000068.1:0-14492 GCA_036732525.1 Pseudomonadota bacterium
AAGGGTTGCTTCGACCGCTTTCGAGCCGCGCCACGGCGGCCTGCGACGTTCCCATGCGCGTCGCGACATCGTCCTGCGTCAGCGCGGAGCGCGACCGCGCGTCGATCAGGGCCGCCGCCAGCGAGAACTCGTCGGCCAGGCCCTCGTATTCGGCGCGATATGCAGGATCCCGCAACCATTTAGCATGGAATTTTTCGATCTTCGTCATTTGACCTCCTTCGCGCGCGACAGGGCCAGGCGGATTTCGGAGCGCGGCGTCTTCTGCGTCTTCTTCACGAAGATGCGAAGGAAAACGACGCGCCGCTCGTGGGCCGTGACATAGACGCCGCGGGCGATGCCATCACGCCCCCGCACGCGCAATTCCCAAAGCTTGCCTTCGAGGTGTTTGACATACGGCTCGCGCACCTCCGGCAATCCCTTCGCGCGAATCAGTTCTGCGATCCGCACGATCCTTGCGCGCATGTCGGCCGGCAGCGCTTCGAGCTCGGCGTCCACGACTGCGTTGAGCGTCTCAACAGACCATTCCATCGGTCTATATCATATATGATATGTTGCCTTGATATCAATATGCCGGCGCAGCGCCTTCCTAATCGATCAGCTTGAGCGCCGCCGCGTTGAACCCCTCCGCCCGCTCGTACATGACCCAGTGGCCGGCGTCAGGGACGACTTCGAAGCCGCCGAAGGTGGGGAGCGCGCCCAGGAAGGCGCGGCGGTCGGCGAGGTAGGGGTAGGCGGTCGAATCGAACTCGCCCCAGATGCCGTTCACGCGGGCCCTGAGCTTCGGCAGCTTTTCCACCAGCGACGGCAGGCGGCTGATCCAGCGGGACTTGGTGACGGCGCGGGTCGTGTTCATCACCTGCATATGGAGCGCCGTCGCGTCGATCGTCTCCGGATCGCGCACCATCAGCAGTTCCAGATTGCGGCGGGCGAGGCGGCGAATCGCCTCGCCGTCCATGTCCCGCTCGAACCGCGCGAGCGGCAGGAACTCGGCGCGGCGGAGGCCCATGCCGCCGGCGCCGACCAGGGTGAAGCTCCGCAGGATGTCGTCGAGATAGGGCGCGGCATGCCCGCCGATGACGGAGCCGAAACTGAAGCCCATCAGCCGGGCCTGCTGGTCGGCCGGCGTCAGGCTCCGGATGCCGTCGGCGACCAGGCGGCCGATGCCGTCCGGGTCGCGGCGGTCGGGCGGCGGGTCGCTGTCGCCAAGGCCCGGAATGTCGCCCGCATAGACGGCGAAGCGCGCGGCGAGCGCCTCGACATTGCGGATCCAATGCACCCAGGAGCCGTAGCCGCCGTGCAGCAGAAAGAGCGGCGGCCGGCCCGAGCCCTCCCCCCAGGCATGCCAGACCATGACGCCGTCGGGCAGCGGCGTCTCGACCCGCCGGCCGCGCCCCGCCACGGCGGCAATCGCGGCTTCCGCCGCCGCCGTCGTTTCGTCCTGCAAAATAAATCGTGTCTCGACCGCCGGCATCAGAGGTCCTTTGCGTCGCTCGCGTTCCTAAGGCCCACAAATCTGCCTATTATGCCGCCATACACAAGATCGGCGGCCAAGGAGGCTAGGCGTCACATGTTCTACGAAGATCCCCGCAATCACGGCCTGAAGTACAATCCGTTCAAGGCGCTGGTGGCGCCCCGGCCGATCGCCTGGGTGTCGTCCCAGGATGCGGACGGCGTGCTCAACTTGGCGCCCTACAGCTTCTTCAACGCCATGGCCGAGTTCCCGCCGACGATCGTGTTCGCGCCAAACAATCCGCGCATGGGCGGCGGGCGGAAGGACACGCTGACCAACATCGAGGCGACCAACCAGTTCGTCGTGAACCTCTGCAGCTACGATCTCCGCGAGCAGATGAACACCTCCTCCGCCCATGTCGGGCCGGAGACGGACGAGTTCGCTCTGTCCGGCCTGACGCCGGCGCCGTCGAAAAAGGTGAAGCCGCCCCGGGTGAAAGAAGCGCTGGCGGCGCTCGAGTGCGAGTTCATGTTCCGGGTGCGTCTGCCTTCGACCAACCCCAAGGTCGAGAACAACGCGGTCTTCGGCCGGGTCGTCGGCGTGCACATCGACGACAGCATCATCGACGATGGCATGGTCCGCATGGACCTCTACAAGCCGCTCGCCCGCCTTGGGTACATGGACTACACCTACGTCGAGAACGTCTTCGCCATGGACCGCCCGGACCAGGACCTCGACAGCTACGACTCGACCGCCAAGAAGAAGGCGACGGCGGCGGAATAAGCCGTCAGGCCGCGGCGCGGCGGACGGATTCCGCGACCTCCAGGACCTTCGCGACGTCCTCGGCGTCGTTGAAGAGATGGAAGCTGAAGCGGAGCGCGCCGCGCCGGGCCGAATGGCGCACGCCGGCCTCCTCCAGCGCCGCATGCAGGCGCTGGAGCGTCGGGTCGCCGACGGCGTAGAGATCGCCCGGCTGGATTGTGCCCAAGGTCACGATCTGGCTTTGCGGCAGGCCGTAGGGGTCGGCGTTGACCGGCCAGCCCTGCTCGGCGAGGCCGCGGGCCAGGTCGGCCGCGCGGCCGGTCGCCTGGGCCTCGATGGCGGCGGGGCCGGCTTCCAGCAGCAGTTCCAACGAGGCGGCCGCGATCGCGGCCGAGAGATAGGCGTGGCCGGTCTCGAACCGTCGGGCGCCCGCCGCCTTCGTCCAGGCGAAGTCGCTCGCGGCCGGGTGCGCCGTCGGATCGCTGTAGCCGGCCGCGCCGACGAAGACGGGCGCGAGGCGCTCGGCCCATTCAGGCGCGAGATAGAGAAAGCCCTGGCCGTAGACGCCGAGCAGGTACTTGTGCGTCGACGTGACGAGCGCATCGACGCCCATCGCCTTGACGTCCGTCGCGAGCACGCCGACGGATTGGGTCGCGTCCACGATGAGGAGCGCGTCATGCGATTTCGCCGCCTTTGCGATGGGGGCGAGGTCGGTGCGGTAGCCCGGCATGAAGGTCACGGTCGAAACCGCGACCGCGCGCGTTCGGGCGTCGATGGCCTTGTCCCGAAGCGCCAGCCAGGGCGTGATGTTGGCGGGGTGCTCCAGCGCGCCGACGAGCACGATGTTGTCGCCGGGCCCGGCGCCGAGGCCGGCCGCCACGATGTTGACGCCCTCGGTCGCATTCTTGATGAAGGCGACGTCGGTCGCGTCCGCGCCGATCAGCCGGGCGAAGCCCGACCGGGCATGGTCGAGGCCGTCGCGCCAGAGGTCCGGCGACCGGGCGTTGACCTCGGCGTCCTCAAGGAAGTCACGGGCGGCCGCGCCGGTCGTGCGCGGCGCCGGGCCGGTCGACGCCGTGTCCAGGTAGGTCCAGCGCGCGGTCGCCGGGAAGTTCTGACGGACCGCCCGGACGTCGAGTCCAGTCGTAACTGCTTGCTGGCGCCGATATGCGCGACCGCCTCGATCTCGACTGTGAGTTCGGGGCCGGCGAGCTTCGAGATTTCGACCAGGGTCGAGGCGGGGAAGTCGCCCTCGAAGAACTCGGCCCGGGCGCGCCAGACGTCCTCCCGGCGGCGGATGTCCGTCACGAAGATCGTGACCTTGACGACGTCGGCCATCTGGCCGCCGGCCGCTTCGATCAGACCCTTGATCTTGCCGAAGATCATCTTGGCCTGCTGATAGTCGTCGAGCGGGCCGTCTTCCGGCGGCACGCGGGCGACCTGGCCGGCGATATAGGCGACGCCGTTCGCGACGATGCAGTTCGACCAGGTCTTCGGCGGCGGCTCGGGGGCCGCGGGCGAGGTGTAACGCTTGATGCCGGACATGTCTTTCGCTCCCTAATCGACGACCAGATTGATGATGGTGGTGTCCTCGATGGCCTCGCCATACCAGGCCGAGATCGCCGCTTCGCGCTTGGCGAGGTAGCGGGGCTTGCCGGCGTCGTCCAGGTCCATCGGCACGTCGTGGCCGGGGACGACGATGGAGCCTGGCCGGGCCGTCCAGAGCGACCAGATCATGTCGATCGAGGCGCGGCTGATCGCCGGGTCGTAGGTCATGTCGGTGTCGCGGCTGATCAGCTCCGCCCGGTTCTTGGCGGCGTCGCCGGTAAAGATCATGTCATGCTCCGGCCCGGAAAGCTTGTAGGCGACGCAGCCCGGCGTGTGGCCGGGGGCGAGGTGCATCGTGATCCCGGGAAACACCTCTTCGCCGTCGCCCGCGCGGACGAGCGTCGGCAGAAGGTCGAGCTCCTTCACGTAGAGCTCCGGCACCGGGGTCGAGCCCCAAGGCTCCTTCAGCGCCCAGTCCATCTCGACCTTGGCGATGACGGTGCGCGCCTTCGGGAACAGCACCCAGTTGATCGCATGGTCGTGGTGGGAGTGGGAGAGCAGCACGTCGGTCACGTCGGCCGGGGTCAGGCCATGGTCCTTCAGCGCCTGGATCAGGAGCTTCCTGTGGCCGAAGGTGCCGACGTCGACCAGGGCGACGCGGTCGCCATGGCGGATCAGCACGATGGTGCTCCAGCCGAGCGAGCCGTGGCAGACGGCCTTGCCGGGATAGCCCGTGACCAGGATGTCGATGTCGTAGCCGGTGATCTTCATGGGCGCGGGCTCAGTCCTCTTCGATGGCGATGATGCGCGACGGGGCGCCGTCGGCGTCGGGGATCTTGATCGGCAGCGCGTAGACCTGGCAGCGGTCGCCTCGGATCGCGGTCATGTTGCAGAGATACTCCATCATGATCACGCCGCGCTTCAGCAGGATCTGGTGGGTGACGTTCTCTTCCGGCGCGGGCTTGCGGTCGCCCAGCACCATGTTGCGGATGCAGTAGTCCTGCGGAAAGTCGTAGCCGATCGCCTTGATGCCCTGGGCGTGCAGCCATTCGGCCGCGTCCGGCTCGACCCAGGGCGACTCCGTCCAGAACTCCGGCGTCGCGATGTCGGCATGGAGGTCCCAGCCGGTGCGCAGGAGGACGATGTCGTCCGGCCGGACATGGCCGCCGGCTGCCTTCACGTGCGCTTCCCGGATCGGCGCGTTCCGGCCGACGGCCGAGACGTCGACGACGGCGGCGGGGCCGATGGTCTGCTCCAGCCGCATCTCGCTGGTCGTATAGCCCTCGGAGTCGAAATGGCGGGGCGCGTCCATGTGGGTGAAGGCGTGGCAGGAGACATTGATGCGCGTCGCCTGGACGAAGTCGCCGCGCTGGAAGCTCTTGTCGAGCGTCTGTTCGGTCGGCCAGCGGAAATGTCCGGCGCGGACCGGCGTCGAGAGGTCGATGATGCGGGGCATGGGCATGGCCTCGGACGAAAGTTTCAGTCGACGGTCAACACGATCTTGCCGAGATGCGCGTTCGCCGCCATCCGGTCGAGCGCCTGGCGGACGTCGGCCAAGGGGAAGGTGCTGTCGATCGGCAATGCCAGGTCGCCCGACGCGATGGCGGGGCCAAGGTCCTCCTCGACCCGGCGCACGATCGCCCGGACTTCCTCGATCGAGCGGGTCCGGAAGGTGACGCCGATATATTGGATGCGGCGGAGCGCATGCAGGTCGAAGTCGAACGCGTCCTTGAAGCCGCCGAGCCGGCCGACATTGACGATCCGGCCGGTCACCTTGGTCGCGCGCATGTTGTCGTTGGCGACATAGCCCGAAAGCTGGTCGACGATCAGGTCGACGCCCTGTCCGCCGGTCGCTTCCAGCACCTGGTCGACCCAGGCGTGGTCGCGGGAATCGATGGCGAGATCGGCGCCGAAGTCCTTCAGGCGCCCGCGCCGCTCGGCGTTGGTCGAGGAGCCGACGACGAGGCCGGCGCCCTTCGCCTTCGCGATCTGCAGGGCCATCAGGCCGACGCCGGACGACGCCCCCTGGATCAGCACCGCCTGGCCGGCCTCCAGCCGCCCGTTCGTCACCAGCGCGTCATGCATGGTGTGGAGCGCCACCGGCAGCGTCGCGGCCTTCTCGAATGAGACGTTGGCGTCCGGAATCTTCATCGTCCGGCCCCAGTCGGCGACGGCATAGTCCGCCCAGCCGGAGGCGCCCGAGCACATCACCCGGTCGCCGATCTCGAAGCCCTTGGCGTTCTCGCCGAGCGCCACGACCTCGCCCGAATACTCAAGGCCGACGATCGTGCCAGGCCCGCCGATGCGGCCGTGCGCCCGGCCGCTCGCGACCATCAGATCGGCGCGATTGAGGCCGCAGGCGCGCACGCGGATCTTGACCTCGTTCGGGCCGGGCTCCGGCTCCGGCGCATCGAGGATCTTCACGCCGTCTTCGGTCAGGGTGGCTGCGCGCATGGGCTCCGGCTTTCAGATGTTTGACGCCTGTCCCGGGAGCGTGACACCTTTCCATCGGAAGCCGCAACCGCACGGGAGGTCTGAACATGTTCGCCGTCGATCGCTTCATCGAGGACTGCAAGGCCGCCGTCGCCGCCGATCCGACCCATCGCCTGGCGCAAGAGGTCGTCGCGCGCGCCGTCACCGACCCGAACGGGATCATGCGGGAGCTCGGCGAGCCGAAGCGCGCCGGCGCCAGCCCGATCTACGCGTCGCCGGAACTGACCATCCTCAATCTGGTCTGGGGCAAGCACATGACGGTGATGCCGCATAATCACAGAATGTGGGCGGTGATCGGCATCTACACGGGCCGCGAAAACAACATCTTCTGGCGGAAACTGCCGGCCGACGCGGCGGCGGACATCGAGGCGGCCGGCGCCAAGACGCTCGGCGTCGGCGACGCGGCGCCGCTCGGCAAGGACATCATCCACTCGGTGACCAACCCGCTCGACAAGCTGACCGGCGCCATTCACGTCTACGGCGGCGATTTCTTCCATATCGACCGCAGCGAATGGGATCCGGAGGCGCTGACCGAGAAGCCCTACGATATGCAAAAGAACATGGCGCTGTTCGAGCAGGCGAACCGGGACTGAACTGCATGGAAATCCGTCCGATCGCCGGCGCGCTGGGCGCCGAAATTCATGGGGTCGATATCGCCGCCGAGCTTTCGAACAGCCAGGCGGCGGCGATCCGGGGCGCGTTCCTGGATCACAAGGCGATCTTCTTCCGCGACCAGCGCCTCTCGCCCGTTCAGCAGAAGCGCTTTGCCAGCCTGTTTGGCGAGCCGGAGATCTATCCCTTCATCAAGGGCTTCGACGAGGCGCCCGAAGTGATCGAGATCCTGAAGACCGAGACGGACACCAAGAACTTCGGCGGCTCCTGGCATTCCGACACGACCTACATGCCGGAGCCGGCGATGGGCACAGTGCTCTATGCTGTTGAAACGCCGGAGGCCGGCGGCGACACCCTCTTCGCCAACGCCGCTGCCGCCTACGACGCGCTTTCTGACGGCATGAAGGCGATGCTGGCGGGCCTACGCGCCGTCAACAGTTCGGAGCATGGCTACAAGGGCGGCCGCGCCGCGAACATGGCGAAGCTCGACGCGATGAAGGGGACCTACAACCAGGGCGCCACGACCTTCGAGACGCTGCACCCGGTCGTGCGCACCCACCCCGAGACCGGCCTGAAGTCGCTCTATCTGAACCGGTCGCACACCGTCCGGTTCGAGGACATGACGGAGGCGGAGAGCCGGCCGCTGATCGGATTCCTCGCCAGTCATATCACGCAGCCGGAGTTCACCTGCCGCTTCCGCTGGCGGCCGGGCTCCGTCGCGGTCTGGGACAATCGGGCGACGCAGCATTTCGCGGTCAACGATTACCAGGGCCAGCGGCGTCGGATGCATCGGGTGGTGCTGAAGGGCGACCGGCCACGGTGATTCCTGACGCGACGATGCGCGACGCGGCCGCGGCGCAGACAGCCAAATCCAACCGTGACCTCGCCAATCGGGACCTCATCTCGATCGTGGCGCTCAGCCTGCTCGGCGGCGTCCTGCTGGCAGCGCTGGCGCCGGCGTTGCCGGGCGATTGGGGCCGGGCCGGCGGCCCGCTGCTGCAGGCGGCGGCCGCGGTGGGCGCGGCGCTGCTGCTCGCCTCCTTCGCCGCCGTTCACGGCAAGCGCGCCGGGCGGGCGGGCAAGCGGGGCTTTCGCGCCCATGTCTGGCTTGCGAGCCTCGGCGCGGCGTTGGTCTTCGCCCACGGCGCCGCCAATCTCGGCCGTCCGCCGGCCTTGCTGCTGCTTCTGTTGGCGGGGCTGGTGGCGCTCGGCCTCTGGTCCCGGACCCGGGGGGCAAAGGCGATGGCCGGGACGTTCGGGGCGAAGCGCGCGGCCTTCTTCGGCGACCGGTTGCCCGCGAAGGCCAGGCTCGCCGAGATCATCCGCGAGAAGCAGGCTCTGCTCGCACGCATCGAACCCGGTGCGGCCGAAGCGCTGTTCTCCCCCGGCATGCGCCATTGGCGGCGCGCGCCGCTGGCGACGCTCCGCTATCTCCGTCTCGCGGAAAAAGAGATTGCGTTGACGGGCGCGCGGGCGGCGCTCGGGCCGGCGCAGGCGACATGGCGGATCGCGCATCGCCTGCTCGCCTGGGCCTTCGTCGGCGGGCTCTTCCTGCATATCCTGATCGTCATGCTGTTCGCGGGCTACGCGGCGGATGGCGGGCGGATCTATTGGCTCCATTTCGCCGGCTGGGATTTCTGAGACGATGTCGCGCCTCGCCCTGATGATCGACCTGGAGCGCTGCACGGGCTGCAAGAGCTGCGAGGTCGCCTGCAAGGCCGAACACGGCCTTGGCCCCGGCGAGCGGCGCAACCGGGTGCTCTGGCTCGGCGGCAAGCAGGCCGACGGCCGCCCCGCGCTCGAATTCCTGAAGCTCGCCTGCCAGCAATGCGACCGCCCGGCCTGCCTGCGCGCCTGCCCGGTCGAGCCGAAGGCGATCCGGAAGGACGCGGCGACCGGCGTCGTCCAGGTCTTGGAGGATCGCTGCGTCGGCTGCGGCGAGTGCGTCGCGGCCTGTCCCTATGGCGCGATGGGCTACGACGCGGACGGGCATCACGCGGTCAAATGCGATCTCTGCCACGACCGGCGCGCGGCCGGTTCATCGACGACCGCCTGCCAGTCGGTCTGCCCCGGCAAGGCGATCCGCTTCGGCGAGCGGGAGGCGCTGTTGGCCGAAGCGGCCGGAGAAGGGCGGCGGCCGCTCGACAATGACCCCTTCCTGCTGGCGCCGGCGACGATCTATCTGGACCGCCTCGTGCAGGACGCGCAGGCGTTCTCCGCCGACATGGCGGCGAGCCCGGCGGTCGCCGATTCCGGGTCGGCCCAGCCGGCCGACGCGACGGCGTTCCCCTACAAGGCCGAGCGCGCCGACCGCACGCCCGACCGCGTCGAACCCGGCGGCTGCAATATCTGCTTCAACTGCTGCACGGCGAACTTCCACTTCAAGGGCGACAGGCTGGTCAAGGTGACCGGCAACGAGGCCGATCCGATCCTGCAGGGCCGGGTCTGCCCGAAGTCGCAGCTCTCCCTCCAGCTCTACGCCTCGAAGGACCGGCTGACGCAACCGCTGAAACGCGTCGGCGCGCGCGGCGAGAACCGGTTCGAGCCGATCTCCTGGGATCAGGCGCTCGACGAGATCGCGGCCAAGCTCTCGGGCGTGCGGGACGCGCATGGGGCCGACGCGCTCGCGATCTTCACCGGCACCCGGACGGGCACGCTCACCAATAAGGGCTATCTCCGCATGTTCGCCCAGATGTGGGGGACGCCCAACGTCGAGACGACGGAGCCCTACTGCTCCAGCGGCAAGAACATCGCCTACGGCATGATCCAGGGCGTCGGCGGCAGCGGCAATTCCTACACCGAAGGCGACATGGGTTCGGCCGAACTCTACGTCTATATCGGCGACAACCAGGCGGAAACGCGCCCCGTGCACTTCGGCATGATCAACGACTGGCGCCTGAAGCACGGCGCAAAGATGGTCGTCGTCGATCCGCGCTTCACGGTGACGGCGTCCAAGGCCGACCGGCATCTCGCGATCCGGCCCGGCGGCGACATGGCGTTCTCCCTGGCGCTCGCGCACCACATCCTGGCGAACGACCTGCACGACGAACGGTTCTGCGAGGACTGGGTCGTCGGCTGGCGGGAATGGCGCGACTTCATCCTGGGCCAGAACTACTCGCCGGAATGGGCGGCGCCGATCGCCGACATTCCGGCCGCCGAGATCAAGCGTCTGGCGGAGGAGATCGCGGCCGCCGACGGCTGCGTCATCTTCGGCAGCCGCGGGCTCAACCAGCACATGAATTCGGTGCAGTCGAACCGGGCGATCATGTTCGTCGCCGCGATCACCGGCAATTGGGGGCGGAAGGGCGGCGCCTATTTCAACATGTCGGCCTCGGTCCCTGCCCAGGCCGACGCTCGCCCGCCGCTCCGCCGGCCGCGCGTCCGCACCAGCCCGACCGGCTGGACGGAGGCGATGACGACGGGCCGGCCCTATCCCCTGAAGGCGCTGATCGCCTGCAACAATCCGATGGCGCTCTGGCCCGACCAGACTGCGAGCCGGCAGGCGCTCGCCGCCCTCGACCTCCTCGTCCACATCGACATCTTCCCGAACGAGACCAGTGCGTGGGCGGACTATGTCCTGCCCGCCGCGACCGGCATCGAGAAGGGGGAGGTCGGCCGCGCCTGCGAGGATCGGCGCGTCGTCTGGATCGACCGCATGATCGACCCGCCAGGCGAGGCCCAGCCCGACGGCTGGATCTGGATTGAGCTCGGCAAGCGCTTCGGCTTCGCCGACGTGCTGAAGGAGGAATGGAAGGACAGCGCCCGCTTCTGGGACGAGGCGATGATCCAGAACGAGCAGATGCGGGGGGTCACGCAGAAGCGCCTGCACGACCGGCCCTACCGCTGGGTCCGCTTCCCGGTCGCGAGCGAGGACGCCGAAGAACAGGACACGCTCTACCTCGAAGGCACGACGGCCGCCGGCGCGCCGGCCGGCCACCGCTTCCCGACGCCGAGCGGCAAGCTCGAATTCTGGACGCCGGACCAGGAGGCGAAGTTCCAGGTCTACGGCATGACCGCGCTGCCGCGCTTCTATGGCGAGCGGGAAGCCCTGATCGACCTGCCGCACATGCAGCTTCTCGATACCGACGCCGACCTGGGCGTCGAAAGCCCGTTCATCCGGAACGCCGCCTATGCGCCGCGCGGCCGCATCGTCGAGCCTGCGGAAGCGGCGCCGGCGGCGGCGCTGCGCCAGGCGGGCTTCGACATGGAGCTGGTGACGGGCCGCCCGCCGGCGCCGCACTTCCATAGCTGGACGCACTATGCCTGGCAGGCCCAGGAGATGTGGCCCGACCTCTACTGCCAGATCCACCCGGACGCGGCCGCCCGGCTCGATATCGCGGACGGCGCCCGCGTGCGGGTCGAGACGGCGCATGGCCATGTGGAGGCGCGCGCCTGGGTGACGCGGGGCATGCGGCCCACGTCCGTCTTCCTGCCGATCGGCTGGGGCGAGCGGCAGCCGTTCAATCCCTGGCGGCCGGTCAACTTCCTGACCGATAAGACCCAGCGCTGTCCGATCTCGGAGCAGACCAATCTGAAGTCGCTGCTCTGCCGAGTCCGCGCCGCATAGGAGGAACCCCGCCATGACGCGCCCGACGCCCTTCCGGATTCACGCGACCGACGCGGAGCTCGACTATCTGAAGGCGCGGCTCGGGAACGCGCGCTGGCCGGAGGCCGAGACGGTCGACGACTGGAGCCAGGGGACGCCGCTCGCCTATATGCGCGAGGTCGCCGAATATTGGGCGAACGCCTATGACTGGCGGGCGCGGGAGGCCAAGCTCAACGAACTCGACCAGTTCAAGGCGACGGCGGACGGGTTCGGCCTGCACTTCGTGCACATGCGCTCGCCGCATGCGGCGGCCCGGCCGCTTCTGCTGTCGCACGGCTGGCCGGGATCCATCGTCGAGTTCGCGAAGGCGATCCCGCGCCTGATTGATCCGCCCGCCTTCGGCGGCGACGCGGCGGACGCCTTTCATGTCGTCGCGCCCTCGTTGCCGGGTTACGGCTTTTCGGATAAGCCGACGCGGCCCGGATACGGCATCCAGGCGATCGCCAGGCTGTTCGACCGGCTGATGCGGGACCTGGGTTATGACGCCTATTTCGCCCAGGGCGGCGACTGGGGGTCGATGATCACGACCTGCATCGGCGCGCAGAACCTGGGCGCCTGCAAGGCCATCCACGTCAACATGCCGATCGGCCGGCCGTCCAGGGAAGAGGCGGCGAACCCGACCGAAGAGGACAAGGCCGGCATGGCCGCGCTCAAGGCCTATCAGGACTGGGACTCGGGCTATTCCAAGCAGCAGTCGACCCGCCCGC
The DNA here is from genome assembly GCA_036732525.1 of Pseudomonadota bacterium. Taxonomy (GTDB): domain Bacteria; phylum Pseudomonadota; class Alphaproteobacteria; order Bin95; family Bin95; genus VMCJ01. The sequence goes on from DAINCG010000068.1 coordinate 12,179, forward strand.
AGACGCTGGGTTACGGCCTCGCCGACTCGCCGATCGGCCAGGCCGCCTGGATCCTCGAGAAGTTCTGGCGCTGGACCGACTGCGACGGCCATCCCGAGAACGCGCTCAGCCGCGACGAGATGCTGGACGACATCATGCTCTACTGGCTGCCGGGGACGGCGGCCTCATCGGCCCGGCTCTATTGGGAGAGTTTCGGCAAGCCAATCCTCCGCGAGACCGGCCCGGCCGTCCTGCCGGCCGGCTGCAGCCTCTTCCCGAAGGAAATCTTCCGCCCGCCGCGCCATTGGGCGGCGCGCACCTACACGAACATCGTCCACTGGAACGAACTGCCGAAGGGCGGCCACTTCGCCGCTTTCGAACAGCCCGACCTCTTCGTCGACGAGGTGCGGACGTGCTTTCGGGGCCTCAGGTAGCGCGCTACTGCGCCTGCCCGGTTTCCATCAGGAATTTCGCCATGCCGCGCACATTGAGTTCGCGCCAGGCGTCGTAGGAGAGCCAGTCCTCGTATTCGGGCATGGTGATCTCGGCGGCGAGGTCGTCGATGGACTTGCCGGCGCGGAGGCCGCTCTGCACCCGGTCCTTCAGCGTCAGCATGTAGAGGCGGGCGTCGAAGGCGTCTGCCTTGACGCCGACATTGCCGTGGCCCGGCGCGAAGATGTCGAAGTCGAGCATCTCCACCTTGCGGACCTGGTCGATCCAACCATCGACATCGGCGCCCGGGAAGTCGCGGTAGGGCAGGCGCTTGGGCGCGGCGGCGTCAACGACGAAGGCGACGTTCTCCGGCCGGACGACGACGGCGATCAGGTCCTCGCCATGGCCGGGGCCGAGCCAGGTCAGCTCGAACGTCTTGCCGCCGATCGCGAGCGTCATCGCGTCGGTGAAGCGGATGTCGGGCGCCACGCCGTCGATCTCGGCAGGCGCGTTGGCATGGGCGACGACCGTGACGCCGGCCCCGGCCAGCGCCTTCCCGCCGGAGGCGTGGTCGCCGTGGCTGTGGCTGTAGATCAGGTGCGTCACCGGCTTGTCGGTCACCGAAGACAGGTTCTCTTTCAGCCAGCCCGCCGCCCCGGCGTTGATCGGGTCGACCACGACGACGCCCATCGCAGTCTCGACGACCAGGCCATAGTGGAAGTTGTTCTGGAAGCGGTAGACGTCGCCCGCGACCTTCTCGATGGCGCGCTTGGCGTCCTGGGCGAGCGCGCCGCCGGCGGCGAGCGTGCAGAGGACGGTCAGAACGGCGATTCGGCGCAGCATGGCGGGTCTCCCGGCAGAAGTTCTTGGCCTGAAGGCTAGCCAGCCGCCGCGCCGCCCGTCCATCCGCGCCGCGGTCAAACCCGCGTTACGCCGCGTCCGCCAGGATGAAGTCCGTCGCGCGTTCGCCGATCATGATCGAGGGCGCGTTGGTGTTGCCGGAGATCAGCGTCGGCATGATCGAGGCGTCCGCGACGCGCAGCCCTTCGATGCCGCGGACCTTCAGGCGTTCGTCGACGACGGCCATCGGGTCCTGGCCCATCTTGCAGGTGCCGACCGGGTGATAGGTCGTCTCGCCGACGGCCTTGACCCAGTCGAGCAAGGCGTCGTCGCTGGTCGTCTCCGGCCCCGGCTGCAGTTCGCGCACTTGCAGCGGCTGCATCGCCGGCGCGGTCATGATGGCGCGGACGATGCGGACGGCGGCCAGCGTCACCTCGATGTCGAGCGGGTCGGCGAGGAAATTGAAGCGGATCGCCGGCTGGCGGCCGGGGTCGGGCGCCGTGATATGGATCGATCCCTTGCTCTCCGGCCGCATGGCGTGGGCGTAGCAGGTGACGCCCGACTGCTTCGAGATCTTGTAGCCGGGCTCGTAGAGGAGCGGCACCCAACCGAGCAGCGCGTCCGGCCCGTCCAGCCCCTCGCGAGATCGGACGAAGGCGCGGACCGGCGCCGCCGGTATGCCGAGCAGGCCGCGCCGGGAGACGGCATATTTGAGCGCCTGCCGAACCAGGCCGAACCAGCCGCCCGCCAGCGTGTTGTAGGTCACGCCGGGCGCGTTGATCTCCCAGCGTGTCCGGGGCGCGTAGTGGTCGCGAAGGTTTTCGCCCACACCCGGCAGGTCGTGCTTCACCTCAATGCCGAGGCCCTTCAGCCGCTCGCCCTGTCCGATGCCGGAGAGCTCCAGCAGTTGCGGCGACATGATCGTGCCGCAGGAGACGACGACGTCCCGCCGCGCCCGGGCCGTCCGGACCTCGTTGCCGACCCGGTACTGAACGCCCGTGCAGCGCTTGCCCTCCAGCAGCAGGCGTTCGGTCTGCGCCTCGGTCTGGATGGTCAGGTTCAT
>DAINCG010000069.1:0-10355 GCA_036732525.1 Pseudomonadota bacterium
GGCGACGACGGCGTCTGGGGCGGCGACGGCGACGACCAGATCTATGGCCAGTGGGGAGACGACCGTCTCGACGGCCAAGCCGGCGACGACGAGATCAGCGGCGGCCATGGCGACGACGCGGTCTTCGGCAATCCCGGCGACGACTGGCTGAACGGCGATGCCGGCAACGACCGCGTCAGCGGCGGCGAGGGCCGGGATACAGTCATCGGCGGCGACGGCGACGACCGGCTCTGGGGCGACACCAACGGCGACCGCCTGACCGGCGACGCTGACGTCATCAAGGGCGGCGACGGCGCGGACTTCATCGACGCCGGCGCCGGCGACGACAAGGTCTGGGGCGGTTCCGGGAACGACGATATCTGGGGCGGCATCGGCGACGACAAGCTCGACGGCGGCGACGGCAACGACAAGATCGACGGCCAGGAAGGCGACGACCGCATCTGGGGCGGCAAGGGCAATGACCGGCTGTTCGGCAATGGCGGCGACGACCGGATCGACGGCGGCGCCGGCAATGACGTAATGAGCGGCGGCGACGGCGCCGACGTGTTCGTCTTCGGCAAGAAATCCGGCAACGACATCATCGTCGATTTCGATTTCGCCGAGGGCGATCGGTTGGACATCTCCGGAGCTCACATCGATCCCGACGACGTCGAGGTCGAAGCGCGGGGCGCCGACGCGCTGATTCACCTCAGCAATGACGACACGGTCCTGCTGCGCGGCGTTGCCGCCGGCGACGTGACGGAGGACTACTTCGTCTGATTTCGTCGCAGTCCTAGCGTGCGAAGGAAGCGCCGTCCGGCAGTCGTCGGGCGGCGCTTTCGCCTTTATCCTAGCGGGATGATTCATTGGGCGCGGCGCCGTGGCATGACCGTCTTTCGAACCGCTGGAGATGTTGTGATCCCGCTCGGCCCGCCCACGCGCCGGCGCGGCCGCGCGATGCTCTACTGCGCTTCTGTCGACATAGGCGAGGTCGTCGTTAAGGCGGCGCCCGCCGCCGGCCAGGAAGCCCTGATGCTCTGCCGCGTCCGACATCCGAGCATCGTGCGATGCTTGTCGATCGGGCGCCTGAACGATCGAACCCCCGCGTTCATGATGCCGCGCGCAGAGACTGACCTGGAAGAAGCGCTCGCGCGCGAGGGGCCGTTTCCACCCGATCGCGTCGCGGGCCTGATGCGGCGCCTCGCTGACGCGCTCGCGGCCGTACATGCGGCCGGATTGCGCCATGGCGACGTCGCGCTCGCGAACGTCCTACTGACGGCGCACGGGCCGCAGCTTGCCGATTTCGAGCATGCCGGTCCGATCGCAGACGCCGCGCCAGCGTCTCGGCCCGGCACGTTCGACTTCATGGCGCCGGAAGCGCTTGATGGACTGCCCCTTGACGCCCGCGCCGACATCTATGGCTTGGGCGCCGTCGGCTGGGCGATGCTCGCCGGCCGGCCGCCGGGCCCGTTCGAGCGGCCGCCGGCCGCGTCTGGCGGGCTGCGTCGGTTCCTGGAGCGTTGTCTTTCTCCGGACCGGGCAAAGCGTCCCGCAGACGGCGCGGAGGCCGGGCGCCTGCTGCGGGAGGCTGTCTGAATATGCAGGAGATCGGGGCGCTTGTCGCCGAACGCCGCTTGGCCGACGCGGGCGCGAGCGAATACTGGCTGATGCGGGACCGCGATCTCGACCGCCATTGCCTGCTGCGCCTGCATGTCGATCTCGTCGGTCCCGACGTCGAGCCGCCGGAGATGCAGCGGCTCCGCTTCCTGAAGGACTGCCGTGCGCTCGCGGCGCTCGATCATCGGAACGTCGCGCGCCTGCTGGAGTTCGGCCGCGTCGAAGACGGGCGGCCGTTCGCGGTCTTCCCCGCATATCCGCTGCGTCTGCTCGACGGCCTCGCCGCCGCCGATGCGCCCTTGGACGACGGCGTCGGGATGCTGCGGAACATCCTGGCGGGCTTGGCGCATGGCGTTACGGCCAACGTCGGTTCGGACCGGGTTCGGTCTTCCTGCGCGACGGCGCGCCCAGGGCCAAGGTGCTCGGCTTCGCGTTGGCGGCGGAGGCGGACCCGCCGGCCGAAACGCTCTTCCGATTTGGCGCGCTCGCATTCCACGTGCTGACCGGCCGCGCGCCGGATGCCTCGGCGCCGCGTCCGTCGAAGCTCAATGCCGACATCGACGCGGACCTGGAGGCGTGGCTCATGCGCGTTTTGGCACGCGACCCGGCCGCGCGGCCGGAAAGTGCGGCCGAAGCGCTGTCATTGCTGGAGGCGGCGCTTTGACGGAAGAGCATGTCGGTCGCTACGAAGTCGCCGAACTTCTCGACGAGAGCCGGTTCGGCGCGGTCTTCCGATGCCGCGACCATGACCTTGGCCGCCGGGTCGTCCTGAAGCGGTTCAACCCGGAATGCCGGGTCGGCGACTATCCGCCGGAGATCTGGCGGGCGCGCTTCCTGATGGAGGCCCGCGCCATGGCGCGGATCGACAACGAGTTCGTGGCGCCGGTGCTGGGCTACGGCCGGACCGACCGCGCCGATCCCTATTTCGTCGTGCCCTGGTACCCGGACAGCCTGCGCCGGCGGCTCGGCTCCGATCGAAGCGAGCCGGATGCGATCGCGCAATTGTCGCGCCGTCGCCGTCCCCGGCCCCTGCCGCTTTCCGAGTGCCTCAGGCTGACCGGGCAACTGCTCGAAGGCCTGGCGGCGGTTCATCGGGCGGGGGTGGCGCACCGGGACATCAAGCCCGCCAACATCATGCTGACCGAACGCGCCGACCGCTTCGCGCCCGGCGAAGGCGTCGGCGATGTCCGTATCGTCGATTTCGGCCTCTGCCTCCATCCCGATCTTCGCCTGACGCGGGACGAAGGCTGGCTCGGTACGGAGGCCTATATGAGCCCCGAGCAGCGGCGGCGCACGTCGTCCGCCGACCCGCGGTCGGACCTCTATGCGGCCGGAGTGGTGTTCTACCGGATGCTCGCGGGGGCGCTGCCCGTCGGGCGGCCCGAGCCGCTGGCGCGGCCTGGCTCGCCGCCATGCTGGCGCCCGACCGGGACGACCGACTGCCGAACGCCGAAGCCGCGTTGTCCGCTATGCGCGGGGCGTTCGGTTAGAGCATGCCGCTTCCGCTTGGAAGCGGGGTCCATGCTCTAATCATATGATATCGATCAAATAATCCCGACTTTGGCGATTCCGCCAAAGTCGGGTTTGATCTACCCGATCGCCCTGAGGCGCTCGACGACGGCCTCCGGCGCCTCGATCATTCCTTGGGCCAAGCGCTCGCGTCGGCGGACCGGTCGAACGGCATGCGAACCGGGTCGCCGCCGGGCACGGGGCGGGCGGCGCGCACGAGGTCGGCGTACTCCGTAACGCGGGCGCGGAAGTCGGTCTCGGGGCCCATCAGGTCGGGGCGCATGGCGAGCACGACGAAGCCGAAGCCGGCGAGGTCCGGCGGCTGCGTCGGCGACCCTGCCATGACGCCGAGCAATTGCACGACATGGCCGAGGCCGGAACCCTTGTGGCCGCCCCAGCAGGCGAAGGCGCCGGCGAGCGCGGCCGTCGGGTCGGTCGTCGGCTGGCCGTCCGGTCCGAAGGCGCGGCCCTCCGGCAATGGCTCGCCGAGGCGGCGGGCCAGCTGCACCTCCGCATGCATGATCGAGGACGTGCCGATGTCCCAGATGATCGGGTCCCCGGTCGACGGGAAGCCGAAGCAGATCGGGTTGGTGCCGAAGCGGCCGTCGACCGCGCCGTGCGGCGCGACCCAGGGCGAGGCGTTCGAGGCGATCATGGTCGCGAGCCCCTCCGCCGCCGCCATTTCGGCGAAGACGGACAGCATGCCCGTGTACCAGGTGTCGTCGCCGCCAACCATCGCAAGACCCGTCTGCTTCGCCTTGGCGATGGCGATCTCCGTCGCGCGGTAGGCGACGACGTAGCCCAGGTTGTCGTGGCCCTTGAGCTTGGCGGAAACCGGCGTTTCATGGGCCAGTTCCACCGGCCGCTTCGGCGCGCCCGTGCGGTCGAAGCGCTCGACGATGCTGACGAGGCGCGGCAGGCCGCCATAGCTGAGGCCCCTGAGTTCGCAGTCGATCAGATGGTCCGCGATGATCTTCGCGTCCGCGTCGTCGTGGTCGTAGGCCTTGAGGACCCGCACGATCAGCGCATGGGCGTCGTCGATGGCGATCTGCATGAATGTCTGACCTCAGAAGAAGACCGGCGGGGCCCCGCCGAGAAGGATTTCCCCGACAGCCTCGAAGTGCGCAGGGCGGGACTGGATTTGCTGCGAGACGGTGTGGATGTCCCGGAAGCGCCGTTCGAAGGGCGAGTCCGGGAAGATGGCGCTCACGCCGGCGGCGCGGTGCACCCAGTCCGCCGCCTCGACGCCGGCCTGGATGCCGTGGCTCGCGGCGAGGCGGACGCGCGCGCGGTCGGCAAGGCCGATCGCGCCCGTCTCCGGCGCGTGGGCGTAGATGTCGTCGAGTTCCGCCGTCAGATAGGCCAACGCGGCCTTCACCTTCGCCGTCGCCGTCGCGAAGCCGGCGCGGACGAGGGCGTCGTCGGCGAGCCGGCCGCGGCCGCGCGGCGTCTTCTCCGCCGCCAGCTTGGCGAAGTCCGCCAGCATGGCGTCGGCTAGGCCGAGCGCCACGCCCGCGACGCCGACCGCATAGAGGCCCTGCATGGTGAAAGCGTAGAGCGGCCCTGGATCTCTGCGCGCTTCGGGTTCCTCCCGCGTGCCGCTCATCGCTTCCGGCACGAAGACGTCCCGGACGCGGTAGGCCTCCGACGCCGTGCCGCGGAGGCCGACGGGCCGCCAGTCGCCGAGCCGTTCCGCCTGCTCGACCGGGAAGAGCACGGTGCGGGTCAGGGGAACGCCGCGGGCGTTAAGGCGAAGCGTCCCGTCCGCTTCCTCGACGGGGCCGTGGGCGCCCATCCAGGTCGCCTGCCGGCAGCCGCTCGCGAACAGCCATTCGCCATCGACCCGGTAGCCGCCGGGCGCCGCCTTCAGGCGGACGCCGCTCGGCGCGCCCCAGGCGATCAGCGCCGCCGGGTCGGCATAGATCCGCCGCGCGCTCTCCAGCGGAATGAAGGGCGCGATCAGCGTGGCGCTGTTCGCGACGAACAGGTTCCAGCCGACGGAACCGTCATGCCGCGCGATTTCGGCGATGGCATGCAGGTATTCGGTCGGATGGATTTCCTCCCCGCCGACCGAGCGCGGCAGGAGCAGGCGGCAGAGCCTCGCGGCGTGCAACTGCTCCAACAGCGCGGCCGGAAAGCGCTGTGTCCGTTCGATCTCGTCGGAGGCGGCCGCGATCGCGGGACCAAGCGCCCGGGCGCGATCGACCGCGGAAGGGGGCGCCGTCTGGTCCATCGCCCTAGCCGCCGGCCGCTTCCTTGAACCGGCGCAGGATGTCGATCTGCGTTTCCAGCGATCCGGTCGGGAACATCGGATAGAGCATGACCATGCTGACGCCGAGCTTCCGCCAAGCCTCGGCGTCGGCGGCCCAGGCGTCCGGGTTCATCTCGTCGGCGCGGAGCCATACCTCGACCGGATAAGTTTCGGGGTCGCGGCCGTACTCTTTCAGATAGCCGCGAAGCTGCTCCAGCTTGGCCTTGCCCTTGTCGTCCGGCTGTATGATGGGCATCCAGCCATCGCCGATTCGCGCGGCGCGGCGCACCACTGCGTCGGACGATCCGCCAAGCCAGATCGGGATCGGCTTTTGCGCTGGGCCCGGCATGATGTTGACGCCCTCAAAGTCATGGAAGCGGCCCTTGAAGGTGACGAGCTCCTCCGTCCAAAGCTTGCGCAGCGCCTCGATCTGCTCCGCCTGCTTGGCGCCGCGCGTCTTCCACTCCGTCTCGAGCGCCTCGTATTCGACGTGGTTCCAGCCGACCCCGATTCCGAGGCGCAGTCGGCCGCCGGAGAGGATGTCGACCTGGGCCGCCTGCTTCGCGACGACGCCGGTCTGCCGCTGCGGCAGCACCAGAACGCCGGACGACAGACGAATGGTCTTGGTGCAGGCGGCGAGGAAACCCAGCGTCACGAAGGTTTCGTGGAACGGTTCGGCCGCGCTGTAGCGGGGCGTCCAGCCGTCCCGGGGCGCTGCGCCGAAAACGTGGTCCGGCACTTCGATATAGGCGAAGCCCAGATCCTCGGCGGCTTGCGCCCAGTCGCGGACGACTGCGGGGTCGTTGCCGATGAACCGGGTCGGGAACTGCGCGTTGAGCTGCATCGCCGCCTCCTGAATGGCTGGCGACAGCGTAGGCCTTGGCCGGCGGCTAAGCCAAGAGGATGCGATTCACGAACTCGGGCGCCTCATAGGCGACCCAGTGGCCGGCCCCCGGCGCAACATCGAAGCCCTCGCAGTGCGGCAGCGCTTCGAAGAGGGCGCGGCGCTGGTCGAGATAACGGCCGGCGGTCGCGTCCTTCTCGCCCCAGATGCCGTGGACGGGCAAGCGCATCGCCTTGAGCGCCTTCGCCAGGCTGTCGCCGCGCGGGATCTTGCCGCTGCGGACGCGGGCGCGGCTTGTATTCAGCATCTGCAGATCGAGCGCCAGGTCGTCGATGTTGGCGGGATCGCCGAACATCATGACGTCCAGGTTGTTGCGGTGGACGTCCCGGAGCTCGTCCTTGGACATGTCCCGCTTCGGCGAGAGCATCGGCCGGCGCACGTCGATCGGGAGGTCGAGCGCGTTCGAGCCGAGGACGAAGAACCGGTCGACCCGGTCCTGCAGCTTGAGCACCGCCTGGCCGCCGACGATGCCGCCGAAGGAGAAGCCGGCGAATTCGAACCGCTCGCCGTTCGGCAGCGCCTGCTCCAGGCACTCGGCGACGATCGCGCCCATGCTCTCGGCCGAGATCGGCTCCGGCGGCGTGTCGGACTCGCCCATGCCCGGCATGTCGAGGGCGATGACGCGGCGCTCCCGGCTGAGCGCTTCGATATTGCGGACCCAGTGGGACCAGGCGCCGAAGCTGCCGTGGTTCAGCACCAGGACAGGGGCGTCCGGGTCACCCCACATGCGGTAGACGGTCTCGCCATGGGCGTGGCGCGCCGTCCGCCGGTCGGCGGCGCGTTCGAGGTCGGTCAGAAGGGACATAAGGGGCTCAGTCAGTTCCCGAGTAGGAAGGCGGCGCCGCTGGTCTTGGCCGTTCGCCGAAGCTCTTCGATCAGCGTGTCGGAGACGGGGACGCCCGACTTCAGGCGTTCGGCGCGGGCGGCGTGCTCCGGCTCGCCAGCCACGAACGGGCTGGTCGGGATCGGCGGGCGGCGTCGATTTCAGGAGGTCGATCAGCGCGTCCATCTCGTCGTCGAAGTCCTGGGGGTCGTCGCGGAAAAAGTCCGGGTCGAGCGCCAGGAAGAAGCTGCCGATCATGTGGTGCTTGCCGGTCTTGCCGGTCTTCAGGTCGTGCGCGCCGAACCAGGAGCCGGTCAGCACGCTGGAGAGGATGTCGACCATGATGGCGAGGCCGTAGCCCTTGTGGCTGCCGCGTTCCCGGTCGCCGCCCAAGGGCGTCATCCGGCGCGGCCGGGCGTCGAAGGCGGCCTGCGCGTCGGTCCTGACCTCGCCCTCCGGCGTCAGCGCCCAGCCTTCCGGCAGCGGCTTGCCGAGGCGGCGGTAGATGTCGAGCTTGCCGACCGCGACCGTGCTGGTCGCCATGTCGAGGACGAAAGCAGGCCGCTTGCCGGCCGGCACGGCGAAGGCGATCGGGTTCGTCGAATACATCGGCTCCTTCGCGAAGGTCGGCACGATGGAGCGCTGGGAGGTGCCGGTCATGCTCATGCCGATCAGCCCGGCGTCTGAGGCCATCGTCGCGTAGACGCCGGCGGCGCCGTAGTGGTTCGACCGGCGGACGAGGCCCATGCCGACGCCCATCGTCTTCGCCTTCTCGATCGCCATGCCCATGGCGAGCGCGCCGGGGGCGTGGCCAAGGCCATGGCCTGCATCGATCAGGCAGAAGGCGGGCGAGTCGGTTTCGACCACTGGTTCGGACAATGGCAGGATGCGGCCTTCCAGCCGTCGCGTCTCGTAGTGCGGCAGCATGCCGAGGCCGTGGCTGTCGATGCCGCGCAGATCGGCTTCGACCATCAGGCCGGACATCAGCGTGCGCCGATCTTCCGGAATGCCCCAGGCCGCGAAGACGGCTTCGATCTGGCGGCGCAGCAGGTCGGCGGGAAAGGTGCGCATGCGTGTGGGTCTCTCGGTCAGGCGGACGCGGCGGCGAGCCCGTCGCCGACCTCCTTGAGGGCGTCGATCAGGCGGTCCGGCGTTTCGACCGGCAGCATGTGCCCGGCCTCCGCGACATCGATGCGCCGGCCCTGCGGCAGGGAGCCGAAAAGCGCGTCGACATTGGCCGCGTCATAGAAGACGCGGTCCTGCAGGCCGGTCATGACCAGGGTCGGCAGGTCGAGCTTCGACCAGTCGACGTCCCAGTTCGCCTCAGCCATCCAGGTGACGAGATTGTAGGCGCCCGAATCCTTCGGGAGCGGCGTGTAGTCCGGCGCGTCGAGCAGGAAGCCAGACCGGTTCGCGGCCTGGAACGGTTCGCCGACGAGCAGGTGGAAATAGAGGTCCTTGACGAGGTTCGGGCCGCCGACCTCGACCGCGCGCCGGGTGGCGTCGTTCATCCAGGCGACGCGCGGCGTCACGCGCCGGAGCGTGTTGATGAGGACGAGGCCCGCCGCCGACGCGCCCTCAAGCACGGCGCGGGCGGCATAGAGGCCGCCAATCGAGAGGCCGACCAGCACGGCGTCCGGCGGCTGGACCTCGGCCAACAGCGCCTTCAGGTCGGCGACGATCAGATCGGCGTCGAGTTTGCGGCCGGGCTTGAAGCGGCTGCCGGTCTGGCCGCGGAAGTCGTAAACCAGGACGCCGAAGCCCGCCGCCGTCAGGGCCGGCGCGATTGCGCCGGTCCAGAGGCTCGTGTCGCCCATGATCGGGTTGACGAAGACGAAGCTCGGCCGGCCCGGGGCCGCGGGCGGCGTCCAGTCGTAGAAGAGCGCGTCCTCGGGTCCGAGGTCGAGCATGGGCATGAGGCGAGCGTTCCCGGCGCGGCGATTCTCTGTCTGCCACGCAGTATGCCGTCCGGCTTCGCCGATGCAAACGCGCCTCTACTCCGGCGGCTTGGGGTCAGGCGCTCTTGGCCATCATGTCGTCGAGGCGAGCGACGCGGACATACATGCGCTGGCTCTTGTCGAGCAGCTCCAGCATGCGGGCCGGCAGGTCCTCGATCGGGCCTTCGAGCGGGTCCATGCAGGCTTCGCGGCCGCCGAGGCGGTTTTCGGCCTTCATCGGTTCGTCGGGGTCGATCTCGCCGGCGACGGCGGCCTTCTGGAGCAGCAGCCAGGCCATGACGTTGGTCAGACGGGCGGTCATGCGCGTCGCCTCCAGGCTCTGGCGCACGCGGGCCGCCGGGGGCAGGCCCTGCCGGTCGGTCCGCTCCTCGTAAAGGATGTACGACCTGATCTCTTCCAACAGCTCCAGCGCTTCCTCGAATGTCCGGTCGATGAAACGCTTGGGCCCGACAATCGTCGCTTCCGCCATGGCTCCGCCTAACCCCGTTCCTGCTCCTCCTATCGAGGCGCCGCGCCCCGATAAGTATTAACGCGAACTTAACAGCCGACCGCAATGCCCGCGACCGCTATATCGTCTTAACCCCTCCGTGCGCGCGCCTACCGAGCGTTCGCATTTTGCTACCCCGCCTGCACGTCGATGACGCCGGCGAGCGACTTGACGGCCTGCGCCGTGGCCGGGGTCAGCTGGATGCGCCGCTTGAGCGCGAGTTCGACGTCGACCATCGGATCGACCTCCAGGCGGAGCTTGACCAGCGCCCGGCCCGGCTTCTCGTCGGCGAGGATCTTGGCGATCGGATCGAGCGCCGCCGCATCCTCGACATGCACGATGAGCTCACGGCCCGCCTCGGCCGCAGCCTCCTCCAGGTCGCGCACGCTGACGATGCCGATGCGCAGGCCGCCGTCGCCCATGCGCGCTTCGACGCCGAGCAGCAGCGGACGGCCCGAATCGAGCAGATCCCGTGACGTCGCCAGCACTTCGGAGAAGGCCGTCGCCTCCAGCACGCCCGTCGCGTCGGACAATTGGATGAAGGCGTAGCGGCTGCCGCGGGCGGAGGTGCGCTCCTGCCGGCCGAGCTGGGTCGCGGCGATGCGGCAGTTGGCTTCGGCCTGCCGGCCGTAACGCTCGCCGTCGCCGCCGCCGCGGGTCGGCGGCGGGCGGCGCAGCAGGTCGGCGATCGAGGTGACGCCGAGCCGCTTCATCTGCGCCTGGTAGGCGTCGAGCGGGTGGGCGGAGAGGTACATGCCGATGGCTTCCAGCTCGTGCGCCAGCTTGTCGGCCTCGCTCCAGGGCTCGGACGGCGGCAGGCGGAGGCT
>DAINCG010000069.1:10378-10944 GCA_036732525.1 Pseudomonadota bacterium
CCGCCGCTTCGCCGCCGAAGAGGCTCGTCTGGTTGCTGGTCCGCTCCTCCGCCGCGGCCTGGGCGGCGCGGGTGATCGTCTCCGCGCCCATGAAGACGCGCGCGCGGTCGGGCTCCAGGCTGTCGAAGGCGCCGGCGCGGGCGAGCGTCTCGATCTGGCGCTTGTTGGCGCGGGACGCATCGAGCCGGCTCGCGAGGTCGGCGATGTCGGCGAAGGGACCGCCCGCGCGGCGGGCCTCGACGATCGCCGCGGCCGCCGGCCGGCCGACATTGCGGATCGCGCCCAGGGCGTAGCGGACGCCGAGCCGGCCGTCCGGCGTCTCCTCAACGGTGAAGAGCGCGTCGGAGCGGTTGATATCCGGCGGCAGGAGCGGCGCTTCCAGGCGGTCGAGTTCGCGCCGGAAGAGGCCGAGCTTGTCCGCGTTGTGCATGTCGTGGGTCATCGAGGCGGCGACGAACTCCACGGGGTAGTTCGCCTTCAGATAGGCCGTCTGGTAGGCGACGAGCGCGTAGGCCGCCGCGTGGCTCTTGTTGAAGCCGTAGCCCGCGAACTTGTCGACGAGGTCG
>DAINCG010000069.1:10989-14492 GCA_036732525.1 Pseudomonadota bacterium
CTGGGCGTCCATCTCCGCCTTGATCTTCTTGCCCATGGCGCGGCGCAGCAGGTCCGCGCCGCCGAGGCTGTAGCCGGCGAGCACCTGGGCGATCTGCATCACCTGTTCCTGGTAGATGATGATGCCATAGGTCTCCTCCAGGATCGGCTGGAGGTTGGGGTAGGGGTATGTGACGACCTCCGAGCCGTGCTTCCGGGCGATGTAGCTCGGGATGTTGTCCATCGGGCCCGGCCGGTAGAGCGCGACGACGGCGATGATGTCCTCGAAACGGTTGGGCTTCAGCCGCTTCAGCATGTCCCGCATGCCCGAGCCTTCAAGCTGGAAAACGCCGGCGGTGTGGCCGCTCGCGAGCAACTCGAAGCTCTTCGGGTCGTCGAGCGGGATCGCGTCGATGTCGAGATGGATGCCCCGGTTCGCGAGCAGCTTGATCGCGTCGGTGATGACGGTCAGGGTCTTCAGGCCGAGGAAGTCGAACTTCACCAGGCCGGCCGTCTCGACCCACTTCATGTTGAACTGGGTGACCGGCATGTCGGAGCGCGGGTCGCGGTAGAGCGGGACCAACTCGTCGAGCGGCCGGTCGCCGATGACGACGCCCGCGGCGTGGGTCGAGGTGTTGCGGTAGAGGCCTTCGAGCTTAAGCGCGATGTCGATCAGCGTCGCGATCTGCTCGTCGTCCTTCCGCATCTCCTGGAGCGCCGGCTCGCCCGCGATCGCCTGGGCGAGGGTCACCGGGTTCGCCGGGTTGTTCGGCACCAGCTTGCAGATGCGGTCGACCTGACCGTAGGGCATGCCGAGCACGCGGCCGACGTCGCGGAGCACAGCGCGGGCCTGCAGCTTACCGAAGGTGATGATCTGGGCGACCTTGTCCCGCCCGTATTTCTGCTGGACGTGGCCGATCACCTCGTCGCGGCGGTCCTGGCAGAAGTCGATGTCGAAGTCCGGCATCGAGACGCGCTGCGGGTTGAGGAAGCGTTCGAAGAGGAGGCCGAAGCGCAACGGGTCGAGATCGGTGATGGTGAGCGCCCAGGCGACGACGGAGCCCGCGCCCGACCCGCGCCCCGGCCCGACCGGGATTTCCCTGGCCTTGGCCCACTTGATGAACTCCGCGACGATCAGGAAGTAGCCGGGGAAGCCCATCTGCACGATGACGTCGAGCTCGTAGTCCAGGCGCTCCCGGTAGGGCTTCGCCGCCTCGTCGTCGAGGCCGAGCGCCCGGATGCGGTCTTCGAGGCCCGCTGCCGCCTGGGCGCGCAGTTCCTCCGCCTCGTCGCGGCCCGCATCGGTCTCGAAGCTCGGCAGGATCGGCTCCGGCATGACGGCGGCGCGCCGGGCGACGACCAGGGTGTTGGCGATCGCTTCCGGCAGGTCGGCGAAGAGCTCCTGCATCTCCGCCGGGGACTTGAAGCGGTATTCGGGCGTCGAGCGGCGCCGGTCCGTGTCCTCCAGCCGCCGCCCGTCGGCGATGGCGAGCAGGGCGTCGTGGGCCAGGTGCATCTCCGCCTCGGCGAAGCGGACGTCGTTGGTCGCGACGAGCGGGATGTCGTGGGCGTAGGCCAGGTCGATCAGCGCCGGCTCGACGATCGCCTCCTCCGGCCGGCCGAAGCGTTGGAGTTCGACATAGAGGCGGCCGGGGAAAAGGGTGCTGAGCGCGGCGAGGCGCGCTTCGGCGCGGGCGGACTGGCCCTCGCGCAGCATGCGGTCGACGGCGCCGGCGGGGCCGCCCGTGAGCGCGATCAGGCCGTCCGTCAGGCCGTCGAGCCGGTCGAGGGCGAGTTCGGGATCGTGCTCGGCGGAGCTATCGAGATATGCGGCCGACATCAGGCGCATCAGGTTGGCGTAGCCCGTCTCGTTCTGCGCGATCAGGACGAGGTCGTCGGCGGGCGGGCGGCGCGGGGCGGCGTCGATCTCCGCCGCGTCGCGGGCGATCGGCAGGATGGCGCCGGTGATCGGCTGCACGCCCGCGTCCTTCGCCTTGACCGCGAATTCGAGCGCGCCGAAGAGGTTCCGCCGGTCGACCACGCCGACCGCCGGCATGGCGTGCTCCTTGGCGAGCGCGACGATCGCCGGCGCGTGCAGCGCCCCGTCCAAGAGCGAGTAGGCGGAGCGGACGCGCAGATGGATGAATTCGGCGTGGCTCATGTCGGGCGCTCGCTTTCCGGCGAATCGGTGAATGCGCCCAGAGGATACCGCGCCCGCCCTGTGGACGGTTTGTGGAACCCGTCAGCTCACCACGGGCAGCACGTCGATCCGGTAGGCGTGGCCCAGCACCCGGTCGTGCGTCGGGTCGGCGAGGCGCATGGCGAAGGCGTCGCCGCCGGCGATGCCGCCGATCACGGGGATGGTGCCGAGGAAGAGGACCGTGCCGACCGGCAGCGCGTCCTCGCCGGCATAGAGCTTCACCATCTCCTCCGGCCGGCGGCAGGCGGAGAGGGCGCCCGACTGGTATTCGACCGTCTGGCCCTCCCGCTCCTGGGCGGACTGCAGCAGGATCTCGTCCCAGGCGCCGATCACGTCCTCCAGCCGCCAAGCCTGGCGGGAGATCGGCTTGGCGCAGAGCTGCTTGGAGAGCGCGACCGAATAGGATTCGGCCTTGCGGTCGGTGTGGTCGGATCCCACCGCCACCAGGATGCCGGCTGACGTGCCGACCAGCACCGCCTCCACCTCGCCGGAGCCGCCGTCGCCGACGGTCTGTATCGTCTCCGCCTGGGTCAGCAGGTCGGCCGAAACCCGGTAGAACAGCGGCGTCTTCGAGGGCGCGGGCACGCCGATCTCCGCCAACTCGTCGATATGGTGCTGCACGGCGGCCTGGTCCCGGCCGGTCCAGCCGCCGATCACCACCTGCGCGATCTCGACGTCCACGGCGGTCGCGTCGCCGTTCAGCTCCTGCACTTCGAAGCGCATGCCTGGCACTCTCCCTTGCGTCGCCCGGGACTCAGGGCGAAGAGAGGGCCATGCGCAAGCCGTTCCTCTCCCTGCTCGCCGTTCTGGCGCTCGGTCTCGCCGCGTGCGCCGCCCCCGTGACGGCGCCGCCGGGCGACCGGCCGGGGCCGGCGGAACTGACGTCCCGCTATGTCATCACGGCCGACGGGCTCGCCTTGCCGATCCGCTCCTGGCTGCCGGATACGCCGCCGGGCACGCCGCCCAAGGCGGTCGTCCTGGCGCTGCACGGCTTCAACGACTATTCCGGCGCCTTCCGCGAGGCCGGCCCGGCCCTGGCGGAGGCGGAGATCGCCGTCTACGCCTACGACCAGCGGGGGTTCGGCGAAGCGCCCAACCGGGGCCTCTGGCCGGGCTCAACCGCGCTCAAGGGCGACGCGGCGGCGGTCGCCCGCCTGTTGCAGGCCAAGTATCCCGAAACGCCGGTCTACCTGCTCGGACTCTCCATGGGGGGCGCGGTCGCAATGACGACCCTGGCGGACTGGCCCGACGCGGCGGCGGGCGCTGTCCTGGTCGCCCCCGCCGTGCGCGGCCGGCAGACCATGCCGGACTGGCAGGCCTGGGGT
>DAINCG010000070.1:0-1236 GCA_036732525.1 Pseudomonadota bacterium
GAGCGAGCCGTGCGCTTCGTAAAGGGCAGGGTCGATCGCAACGGCGCGGCGGTAGCAGGCGATCGCCTCCGAACGGCGTTCCAGCGCGGAGTAAACGTTGCCGAGCGCGCCGAAAAGGGTGGCGTTTTCGGGCGCGAGCGGCAGCGCTTTTTCATAGGCCGCGGCGGCGCCGGCATGATCGCCGATGGCCTGCAGCGCTTTTCCGAGGAAGCCGGCGGCGGCTTCGCTCATGGCGCCGGCGGCCTCCGCGGCGCGGCCGCGCAGACGCCAGCCGCGCGGGTCGTTGGGCATGAGCTTGTTGAAGCGGCGCGCGAGGCCGAGCGCGGCCTCGGCGTCGCCGAGGCGCAGCATCAGGTTCGCCAGCTGGAATTGCGGCGCCGGGGCCTGCGGCAAGGCTTGGATGGCTTTCCGGTACGCCGCGACGGCCGCGTCAAGCTCGCCCCGGCCCTCCAGAATGGCGGCGAGCAGGGTGAGCGCGCGGTGGTCCGCCGGCGCGTCCGCCAGGACGGCCCGGTAGATCTGTTCCGCGCCGATGGCGTCGCCGGCCTGCTGGCGCGCGAAACCGTCGCGCAACAGGCGTTCGATGGCGTCGGCGGTGGCGGGGCGCGCGGTCGGCATCGCCTCTTTTCGCCGCGATTCCGTTTGCGGCGAATTAATTTAGGACGCCCGCATTAGAAGCGTCGCGAGCCCCGGCTCCAGAGCAGGAATATGAGCCCGAGGCCGCCAAGCACGGGCCACGCGGGCCAGAGCAGGAAGGTCTGGATCACCGGGTCCCAGAGCCAGGGGAACAGGTAGCGCTGGATCACCGCCTGGGCGAGGTTCAGCCATTCCGGGAAGAGGCGGAAGGCGATTTCGCCGAAGACGATTAGGCTCCAGTCGCCATATTCGAAATAGCCCAGCGCTTCCCAGGCGAGCACGACCAGCGCCAGCATGAGGAAGATCAGCCCGATGATGCGTCGCATTCTGTCCTACCCCCGATAGGTTCTGGTCCCGAGGACGCCGCCCGCGACCCGGAGCGTCCATGCGACTCCCGGACGGCGCCGGGCCGCGGCCGCCATCTCGCCCCGCCACCAGATTGCGGGTCGGCGCGGCGTCGCAACCGCTTCGACATAAACGAACTTGCGCGCCGCGTTGAACAAAATGTCGAGCATCCAGGGCGCGTCTTCCTCCGGCGCGCGGCCGAACGCGCCGAGACCAGCCGCCCCGTCGGCGACCCGGGGACCGCGCTTTCGCGCG
>DAINCG010000070.1:1285-14368 GCA_036732525.1 Pseudomonadota bacterium
CCGCCGACGACGAACAGCGTCAGGGCGTTGTGGCGATCGACGAGTCGACGGAGGAGGAGGGCCGGCGCAGGCCGTTCCGATTCATCGACATTCTCGACGAAGCGCGAGAAATTTGGGCCCGGCCTGTCGGCGGTGAACAGCGTGAAGCCCGCGCCATCGGCCTCCGCCTCGAGGTCGAGCCAGAGCGTGGCCTCCGGATGTGGCCCATAGCGGATCTCGTCCGGGAAGGGGCGCCAGGGCTGCGTATGCAGGGTCGTGTAGTGCAGCAGCTTGGACTGGCCTGCCGTGTATTCCTGGTCGCGGGCGTTCCATTCCGACGGCAGGCGGCCCCAAAGCCCGCGCTCGGCGGCCCGCGCCCGAAACGCGGCGTGCTGACGCCGGCCCGAGCGCGCAAGGTCGACCGGCCAGACATCCGCCATCCGCGCGCAGTCGATCAGCATGACGGATGTGTCGAGTCCGTCGAGAGAGAGCGCGCCCGCCTCCGCCATCGGCATGTCGAAGAGATCGGCCGCATCCGCGAGATAGATCTGATCGACGTCGTTGTAAATGGCGCGGCCCTCCAAGCCCGCGAGAGCGGGAATCGCGTAGCGGTAGTTCGTGAAGCCTGTCTGCCAGAAACGCCTGTCGAAGCCCTTCAGGTCCTTCATCAGATGAATTTCGTAGGCGAGGTCGTGCCGCCGATGCTTCAGGATCGACCAGGCCAGCACGCGTTCCGCCCGCGCCTGGAGGGGTTCGGTGCCGATGAAGATGCGGACCGGCGGCGCCGCCGCGGCCGCGGACTTGGCCGGAAAGGACGCGACGGCGGGTCGGTCGCGGACTCCCGGCGGCCGGCCGGCCACGAGACGCCGCAGATAGGCGGGCCGCCGCTTGCCGGCGCCGGTCTTGAAGGCGGGGTCGCGCGGCGGGGGCGGCGGGGCGGTCATTCACGATCCAGATAGCAGTGGGGCCATGCGACTCGGCCGAACATAAGTACCGCAAAGGGTTAAGGCCAGTGGCCGCCCCGTCGCAGGCGCCGGTTCGTTCGATGGCCGATTGATCTTTCGGCCGAATTGCGACGTAGAGTGACCTGAACGACCAGCCTGGGAGAGCCGTTATGCCGTTGCGTCCCGCCAGTCGCTACCTCGTCTCCGCCATTTTCGCAGCTCTGATCGCCTTCGGCGGCGTCGCCCGCGCCGACGACGCCGCCGACATCCGCGCGGTCATCGAAAGCCAGACGGCCGCGCTTTCCGCGGGCGACGCAAAGCGCGCGTTCGGCTACGCGACGCCGAACATCCAGTCGCGCTTCGGCTCGTCGGCGGTGTTCATGCATATGGTCGAGCAGGGCTACAGCGCCCTGATCCGGCCGACGGTGTTCGAGGTCGAGGACGTCGAGACGCGTGGCGACCGGGCCGCCGCCCGGGCCTTCCTCGTCGCCGGGGACGGCCGCGTCTACCGCGCCGTATATCCGCTCGCGCGCCAGCCGAACGGCGAATGGCGCATCGACGGCTGCTTCCTGACGCCGGCCGAAGACAAGGCCGCCTGAGGATTCGCCCGTCGCGCCCCCGGACCCGCTTGTCCGGCGATCCATTCGGACGGTAGCCTATTCCCCGACAACAATGTTCGGGGGGACCCACATCATGGCGACCAAGGCGAGCAGCGGCGGGCCGCTCAACCTGCCGAGCCTTCAGGCTTTCTTTAATCCGGAAAGCGTCGCCATCATCGGCGCCTCGTCCAACCCGACCAAAATCGGCGGCCGGCCGATCGCGAACATGAAGATCGCCGGCTACAAGGGCCGGGTGCTGCCGATCAATCCGACCGCGCCGGAAATCCAGGGCCTCAAGTCCTATCCCGATCTCGCCAGCGTCGACGGCGCGGTCGACATGGCCATCATCGTCGTCCCGCAGGAGCGGGGCCTGGTCGAGCCGGCGGTCAAGGCCTGCATCGAAAAGGGCGTCAAGGCGGCGATCATCCTCTCCTCCGGCTTCGCAGAAATCGACAAGAAGGGCGCCCAGGCTCAGGCCCGCATCGCAGTCGTCGCGCGCGAGGCCGGGCTTCGTATCATGGGGCCCAATTGCATGGGCACCATGAACGCCAACACCGGCCTGATCGCGACATTCACAGCCGGCCTGACCGACCGGGGGCCCGACACCGGCGGCATCTCGATCGCCAGCCAGTCGGGCGCATTCGGCTCGCACTGCTTCAGCCTGGCGCGGGAACGCGGGCTCGGCCTCAATCTCTGGGCGACCATGGGCAATCAGGCGGACGTCGAGTTCTCCGACTGCCTGGCGTTCATGGCGGAAGACCCGAACACCCAGGTGGTGATGGGCTACATCGAGGGCATCCAGGACGCCGGCAAGTTCCAGGCCGCGCTCGCCCATGCCCAGGCGCAGAAGAAGCCGGTCGTGCTGATGAAGGTGGGCACGTCCGACGTCGGCTCCGCCGCCGCCGCCTCGCACACGGCGTCGCTGACCGGCTCCGACGCCGTCTTCGACGCGCTCCTGAAGCAGTATGACGTCTACCGCGCCAAGTCGATCGACGAGATGTTCGATGTCGCCTATGCCGCGAGCTTCGGCAAGTTCCCGGCAAAGCCGGATCTTGGCGTCATTACCGTGTCGGGCGGCGTCGGCGTGATCATGGCCGACGCGGCGGCGGACGCAGGTCTGGAGCTGCCGCCGCTGCCGAAGGCGACGCAGAAGCGGATGCGCCAGCTCGTGCCGTTCGCCGGCACGCGCAATCCGCTCGACGTCACCGCGCAGTTCATCAACGACACCAGCCTGATGAAGCCAATGTACGAGGCGCTGATGGACGACGGCGGTTACGGCGCTTCGATCTGTTTCGGCGCGACAGTCGGGCTCAACGCGGCGATCATGGAGAAGATCACGCCGCCGCTCGTCGAGATCGGCGCGAAATACAAGGATCGGGCCATGGTCATGTCGATCCTGAACCGGCCGGAGACGCGCGCTTCGATCGAGGCGGCGGGCTTCATGGTCTTCGAGGACCCAAGCCGGGGCATCAATGCGATCGCGGCGCTGAACTTCTTCGGCAAGGCCTTCGCGGCCAAGGGCAAGCGTCGCGCGCCGCCGAAGCTGCCCAAAGGCGCGCCCAAGGTCGCGGCCGGCAAGGCGCTCAACGAGACCGAATCGAAGGCGATCCTGGCCGCGAACGGCGTGCCAATGGTCGACGAACGCGTGGTCTCTTCGGCGAGCGCGGCGGCGAAGGCGGCCGCGGAGATCGGTTTCCCCGTCGTCATGAAGATCGTCTCCGCCGACATCCTGCACAAGTCGGAGATCGGCGTCGTCATCCTGAACGTGGCCGACCGCAAGGCGGCCGACGCCGCCTACAAGACGCTGATGGAGCGGGCGAAAAAGCACGCGCCCAAGGCCAAGGTCGACGGCGTCATGGTCGCGCCGATGATCTCGGACGGCGTCGAGACAATCATGGGCGTCGTGCGCGATCCGGTTTTCGGGCCGACGGTGATGTTCGGGCTCGGCGGCATCTTCGTCGAAGTCCTGAAGGACGTCACCTTCCGCGTCGCGCCCTTCGGCGTCGACGTCGCCAAGGAGATGATCGGCGAGGTGAAGGGCCGCGCCATGCTCGACGGCGTGCGCGGCGCGCCGCCGGCCGACGTCGAGGCGCTCGCCAAGGCGCTCGCGCAGCTCTCCAGCTTCGCCGCCGCGAACGCGGACACGCTGGAGACGGTCGACGTGAACCCGTTCCTGGTCCGCCCTAAGGGCAAGGGCGCTGTGGCGGTCGACGCGCTCGTCATCGGCCAGGGCGCGGACGCCGGGGGGCATTGAGCGCCATGCCGGACGCCTTCGACCGCTTTCCCTACATCCCCTACGATAAGCGGCCGAAGCTGGAATGGCCGGGCGGCGCCCGCGTCGCGCTTTGGGTGCTGCCGAACATCGAGCACTACGAGTACGACCCGGCGATCCGGAACGTGCGCACCTCCTGGCCACGCATGCCGGCGCCGGACGTCTTGGGCTATGGTGTCCGCGACTACGGCAACCGGGTCGGCGTTTGGCGCATGTTCGACGTCTTCGACAAGCACCGGGTGCGCTGCACCGTCTCGCTCAATTTCGGCATCATCGAGCACTATCCCGACATCTGGGAAGCGATGGAGGCGCGCGGCTACGACTATGTCTGCCACGGCCTCTACAACAGCCGATACATGTGGGGCCTTGACGAGGCGCAGACCTACGCGGTCGTCTCGGACTGTGTCGAGACCTACCGGAAATTTTCCGGCCGTCAGTTGAACGGCTGGTTCGGCCCGGCGGTCAGCGGCACGGTCTGGACGGCGGAGGCCTGCGCCAAGCTCGGCATCGGCTTCACGACGGACTTCTATCACGACGACCAGCCGATGGCCGTAAAGACGAAGCACGGCGACCTCGTCTCGATCCCCTATTCGATGGACGTCAACGACGCCGTCGTCTACCGCTGGCACGCGGAGGGTGAGGAGTTCGCCCGCATGATGCGCGACATGTTCGACGTGCTCTATGCCGAGGGCGAGAAGAGCGGGACAGTCATGCCGCTCTGCCTGCATCCCTATCTCTACGGCCAGCCGCACCGTCTGAAATACCTGGACGAGACGCTGGCCTACATCCTGGGCCATGAGGGCGTGTGGCAGGCGACCGGGACCGAGATCATGGACTGGTGCCGGACCAACTGGCTGCCGAAGCTGAGCGCGGCATGAACCTTCCGCTGCGCTTCGGCGTCTTCGACCATCTGGACCAGAGCGGCGCGCCCCTGGAGGACGTCTATCGCGACCGGCTGGCGCTCATCGAGGAATACGACCGCGCCGGCTTCTACGCTTTCCATATCGCCGAGCATCACGGCTCGCCGCTCGGCCTCGCGCCGAGTCCGAGCGTCTTCCTCGCCGCCGTCGCGGCCCGGACGACGCGGCTCCGCTTCGGCCCGCTGGTCTACACCTTGCCGCTCTACGAACCGCTCCGCCTGATCGAAGAGATCGGCATGCTCGACCGGATGAGCGGCGGCCGGCTGGAGCTCGGCGTCGGCCGCGGCATCGTCGCGTTCGAGACGGCGTTCTTCGGCCTGACCCATCTGGACACGCCGCCGCGCTTCGAGGAGGCGCTCGACATCCTGCGCGCCGGCTTCGCCTCGAAACGGCTCGATTACGAGGGCCGCTTCTGGACCTATCGCAACGTGCCGATGGAGATCCCGCCGATCCAGAAGCCGCACCCGCCGCTCTGGTACGGCGTCGGACGCCCAGACCATGGCGGCTGGACGGCGGCCTGGGGCATGAACATCGTCGCGAACGGCCCGGCGGCCGCCAACCGGGAGATCTTCGAGGCATATCGCGACGCCGGCGGGCGGGAGGACGCCCGCATGGGCTTCGCCCGCCACCTCGTCATCGCCGAGAGCCGGGCGGAAGCGGAGCGTCTTGCAGCGCCGGCGTTCGAGCGCTGGCGCGCCAGCCTCGCCAAGCTCTGGCGCGACAACGGCGCCGACCCGTTCCGCTTCCCGCGCGACTATGCCGACGCGAAAGACCGCGGCGTCGCGATCGCCGGCACGCCCGAAGAGGTCGCGGACGAACTGGCCGCCCAGATCGAGACGTCGACCGCCAACTATTTCCTTTGCCGCTTCGCCTATGGCGACTTGCCGACCGAGGCCGCCCGCCGCTCCCTCGACCTCTTCGTCGAAAAGATCGCGCCGCGTTTCCCGGGCGCTTTGGCGGGATAAGGCGAGCGGCGCGGCCTACTCGAACGCGTCCACGTCGAAGCGGTGGCGGAGGCCGAAGACGAGGTAGGTTGAGCCGCCGGTGACGCCGTCGATCAGGCCGAAGATCCCGGAGCGGTGGTGCAGGCGGAAGAAGCCCGACCACTCAGGCGCGCCCGGCAGGCCGATTTCGATTTCGGGGTTGAACATGTTCAGCACCTTGGACCCCTGGTTGTCGTCGTCCTTGCGCCGCTCTGTCGGGGTGATCTTGGTAATGTAGGACGGGCCGATCGCCGCGCGCAGGCGCATCGGCAGACGGTCGCGCCAGGGAAAGCCGTCGAAGACGAACGTGATCGGCAAAGCGAACTCGACGCCGCCCTCGTCGAAGCGGCGGCCGAAATAGGCGCCGGCCTCAATCGAGAAGCCGTAGCCGATATCGACGATCTCGCGGCCGAAGGCGATGCCGCCGAGCTGCTCGGTCTCAAGGGTCGTCTTGTGCGTCTGAAAGATGATGTCGGTGAAATCGCCCGCGTTCAGCCGGCCATAGGACACCTCGACCTGCCACGGACCGGGGTCGGCTCGGCCGGGCCTGGTAGGGCCGGGCCGCGTCGAGGCGGTCTCGGGCGTCGGCGCGGCGGCGATCTCCAGCGGCGCCCGCAATGGCGCAGGCCTGTACGCTGTCGGCGGCTCCGCTGTCGGACGCGCGGTCAGCCCGTCGGACTTTGCGCGAACAGGCGTCGAGGGGGCAGCCAGAAGGACCGCCGCCAAACCGAAGATTGGAAGCAACGCAGTGCGCAAGAAGGCTGATGCTCTAGGCTGGGGAACGGAAGTCCCGGCCTATACAGGCCGCGCCGCTGTATGGGAAGACCGGCTGCTGGCTACTGGCTGGCCGGTCGCTTGGCCCGAATCGGGCACGGACGCACGACATCTGCGGCCGGATCGAACTCCGAACGATTCACATGCGCGAGGCTCTTGCCGTAAATGTGAAGCGAGAGCGTCGGCCGGTCGCCCAGGTTTTTGACGCTGTGGATGTCGTTCGGCATGAAGACGATCGTCTGACCGCGCGCGACGTCGGTTTCGTGATGGACGGCCAATTCAGCGTGTCCGGGCTTCGAGCCGTCGTCCTCGCGGCGCCAGATCGTATTCCGCTCCACGCCATCGAGGCCGACGACGCAGCCCCAGGTCTGGTGGTCGTGCGGCAGGACGCCCTTGCCAGGCGCCCAGACGATCGTTTCGACCAGCAGCGTATGGTCCGGTTCCTCGTGCAGCACGGTGATGCCGATGCCCTGCGCGGCGTCGACCTCGTAGAACTCGGGCCGAATCCAGTCGTCCGTTTCGGCAAGCCGCGCCGCCAGGGGCGCCACTTCCGGCAGAATGTCCTTCGGATCGTCATAACGCGCGCTCAGACGTCGCAGATCGGCCACCAGGGCGTCGACGGTGTAGGTCATGACGATCGTTCCGCTTTGGCATTGAGGCCGGACCCCAGAATGCGGGTCCGGCAGGTCCCGCGCAAGCCTTTGCGGCATTGCGCCTTCGGGCTGAGCGGGCTACGAATCGCGCGTCGAAAGCCTGACGAAGAGCAGGCGGTTACGGCTGGGGGCATTTGGGGAGGCTGCGACTTGAACGTACGCGCGCGCACGGACGGGCGATCGGCATGACCGCGTTGCTCGAGGTCCGCGACGTCGTGGTTCGCTTCGGCGGAATCGTGGCGCTCGACGGCGTCGGCTTCGACATTCCGCAAGGTCAGGTCGTCGGTCTGATTGGACCGAACGGCGCCGGCAAGACGACGCTTTTCAACTGCCTCTCCCGGCTCTACACGCCGAATTCGGGCGACATCCGCTTCAAGGGTCAATCGATCCTTGGCCTCGGCGCCGACAAGATCGCGCCGCTCGGGATCGGCCGGACATTCCAGAACCTGGCGCTGTTTCCGACGCTCTCCGTGTTGGACAACGTGATGATCGGCGGCCACTGCCGGACGTCGAGCGATTTCGTCTCGAACGCGATCCGCCTGCCCTGGGTCCGTCGCGAGGAAGCCGGCCTGATGGCCCGCGCGCGGGACCTGATTGCGTTCATGGATCTTGAGGAAGTGGCCCAGGAGCGCGTCGGCGGCCTGCCCTTCGGCTACCAGAAGCGGGTCGAAATGGCGCGCGCCCTGGCCTCAGAGCCCGAGCTTCTGCTGCTCGACGAGCCGGCCGGCGGTCTCAACCACGAAGAACTCCACCATCTGATGCAGCAGATCCGCCAGGTGCGCGACGAGCGCGGCGTGACGGTGCTGCTGGTGGAGCATCACATGAGCCTCGTGATGCAGGTCTCCGACAAGGTGGTCGCGATCGACTTCGGACGGAAGATCGCCGACGGCACGCCGGAGGAAGTGCAACGCGACCCCAAGGTCATCGAAGCCTATCTGGGAACGACGAATGAAGCTGCTCGAGGTTAAGGGCCTCAAGGCCTATTACCGCCAGACGCAGGCTCTGTTCGGCGTCGATTTCGAACTCGAAGAAGGCTCGATCACGACGGTCCTCGGCGCCAACGGCGCCGGCAAGACGACGACGCTGCGTGCGATCAGCCGCATGGTCCGGACCGAGGGCGAAATCCGTTTCGCCGGCCAGGACATCACCGGCCTCGCGTCGGAGAAGATCGCCCGGCTCGGCATTGCGCACGTCCCCGAAGGCCGCGGCACCTTCGTGCGCCAGTCGGTCGAGGAGAACCTGGATCTCGGCGCCTACACCCGCAAGGACAACGCCGGGATCGCCGAGGACAAGGAACGGGTCTACGAATATTTCCCGCGGCTGCGCGAACGGCGCCGCCAGCAGGCCGGCACGCTTTCCGGCGGCGAGCAGCAGATGCTGGCGATCGGCCGGGCGCTGATGCTGCGGCCGAAACTGATGCTTCTGGACGAGCCGTCGTTCGGCCTGGCGCCCCTGATCGTCCAGGAAATCTACGAGATCATGGCCCGCATCCGCGACCAGGAAGGCGCCTCGATGCTCTTGGTCGAGCAAAACGCCAACATCGCCCTCAACCTGGCCGACCACGCCTATCTCCTGGAGACGGGCAACGTGGTCATGAGCGGCGAGTCCTCCATAATCCGCGACGACGAAAACGTCCGTCGCGTCTATCTCGGCTACTAGCGGGGCGCGCGATGGACCTCTTTCTGCAATTGACGCTCGCCGGCCTGGCCATCGGCTCGGTTTACGCCTGCGTGGCGCTCGCCGTGGTGATGATCTACCAGGCGACCGACCACTTCAATTTCGCCCAGGGCGAAATGGCGATGTTCTCGACTTTCGTCGCGTGGGCCCTCTTTCAATATACCGGGTCGATCTGGCTCGCATTCATCCTCGCCGTCGGTTTGTCGTTCCTGGCGGGCATCGTCATCGAGCGTCTGATCGTGCGGCCGGTGGAGAGCGCGCCGGTCTTCAATCAGATCATCGTCTTCATCGGCCTCTTGATGATCTTCAACAATCTGGCCGGATGGTTCTGGGAGTACACGACGAAGACGCTGCCCAGCCTGTTCCCGGAAGACCTGCCGTTCCATTCCTCGCTGATCAGCAGCCACAATCTGGGCGTCATCGTCTTCACGCTGTTCATCCTCGGCATCGTCTTCGCCTTCTTCAAGTTCACCAAGGTCGGGCTTGCGATGAAGGCGGCCGCGGCCAACCCAGATTCCGCCAGGCTCGTCGGCGTCTCGGTGGGCTGGATGCTGGCGCTCGGCTGGGGTCTCGCGGCGGCGATCGGGGCCGTCGGCGGCGTGCTGGTCGCGCCGATCGTTTTCCTGGAGCCGAACATGATGTCCGGCGTGCTGCTCTACGGGTTCGCGGGCGCGCTGCTCGGCGGGGTCGGCAGTCCCGGCGGCGCGGTCGCCGGCGGCCTGATCGTCGGCGTGCTGGAGAATTGGGCGCGCCAATATGTTCCGGGCGGCAGCGAGCTCGGCCTGACCTTCGCGCTGATCCTCATCATCAGCGTCCTGATGTTCAAGCCGGCCGGGCTGTTCGGCCGTATCGTCGTGAAGCGGGTGTGACCGATGGCCGACCGTCCCAACGCCCTGACGCCGGGCCTCGTCCTCGCCTTCGCCGCCATGTTCGCCGTCGGCTGCCTGGTGCCGTTCGTCGCGTCCGACTACACCGTCTTCCAGGTGACGACGGCGCTGTCGTTCGGCATCGCCATGCTCGGGCTGAACATCCTGACCGGCTACAACGGCCAGTTCTCGATCGGCCACAGCGCGTTCTTCGCCGTCGGGGCCTACGGCGCCGCAATTCTGATCAGCCAGTTCGGCTGGCACGCCTATGCGACGCTGCCGGTCGTCGCGCTGATCAGCTTCGCGATGGGCTTTCTGTTCGGTTTTCCCGCGCTGCGGCTCGAAGGGCTCTACCTCGCGCTCGCGACCTTCGCGCTCGCCGTCGCGACGCCGCAGATCCTGAAAGTCGACGCCCTGGAGCACTGGACCGGCGGCGTGCAAGGCCTGTTCTTCGACAAGCCCGACCCGCTGGCGCCGGGCCTGAACGTCGACCAGTCGCTCTTCTACGTCATCTGGGTCGCCATGACGCTCCTGATGGCGGTGACCTGGGCGCTGCTGCGCAGCCGCTCCGGCCGCGCCATCATGGCCATTCGCGACAACCCGATCGCGGCGAGCACGATGGGCGTCAACCTGCCGCTCTATAAGACCGCGACCTTCGGCATCAGCGCCATGTTCGCCGGCATCGGCGGGGCGTTCTTCGCGCTCGCCAACGCCTTCGTCTCGCCAGACACCTTCAATTTCTTCATCGCGGTGTACCTGCTGGTCGGCTCGGTGGTCGGCGGCATCGTTTCGATCCCCGGCGCGTTGCTGGGCGGCTTGTATTATGTGTTCGGCCAGGAGTACGCGGAAGAATTCAGCAATCTCTCGGAAGTGATACCACCGCCCTGGGTGACTTTCGGCATATTGCTGATATTGATGATGTACTTCGCGCCTTTTGGCATTTGGGGGTTGATCGAGCGGGGATTGGCGCGTTTGAAGCGCGGCTGATCTTGGGCGCGCGAATAAGAACTTGTCGAACGGCAACCATGGGAGGACTTTTCAATGAAGCTGAAACATAGCCTGCTCGCGGCGATCGGCGCCGCGGCGCTGCTGGCCGGACCGGCGCAGGCCGATACGGTCGGCGTCACGGACACGCTGATCAAGATCGGCAACACCGCGCCCTATTCGGGTCCGGCGTCGGCCTACGGCGTGATCGGCAAGACGATCAAGGCCTATTTCGACACGCTCAGCGAGAAGGGCGGCATCAACGGCCGCAAGATCGAAGTCATCTCGCTCGACGACGGCTACAGCCCGCCGCGCACGGTCCAGCAGGTGCGCAAGCTGGTCGAACAGGAGCAAGTGGCTTTTACCTTCGGCACGCTCGGCACGCCGACGAATTCCGCCATCCACAAGTACATGAACCAGAAGAAGGTGCCGCACCTCTTCCTGGCGACGGGCGCCTCGAAGTGGGGCCACCCGGACGAATATCCGTGGACCATGGGCTATCAGCCGCCCTACGACATCGAGGGCGAGATCTACGCCAAATACGTGCTCGCCAACGTCGAGGATCCGAAGATCGCGATCCTTTTCCAGAACGACGACTACGGCAAGGATTACCGGGACGGCTTCCTGCGCGGCCTCGGCGACAAGAAAGACCTCGTCGTCTCGATGCTGCCATACGAGGTGACCGATCCGACCGTCGACAGCCAGATTCTGGCGATGAAGGCGTCCGGCGCGAATGTCTTCTTCAATGTCACGGTGCCGAAGTTCGCGTCGCAGGCGATCCGCAAGGCCTGCGAGATCGACTGGAAGCCGCTGCATCTCTTGAACAACGTGTCGTCGTCCGTGGGCGCGGCGCTGAAGCCTGCGGGCCTCGACTGCTCGACGGGCCTGATCACCGCCCAGTACATGAAGGATCCGACCGACCCGCAGTGGAAGGACACGGACGGCTACAAGGAGTGGGCCGCCTGGATGGATGAGGTCATTCCCGACGGCGACAAGGCGGACGTCAACTACGTCTTCGCCTACAACGTCTCCAAGCTGCTGCACATCATGCTGGAGGGCTGCGAGGACCTGAGCCGCGAGGGGATCATGGCCTGCGCGGCGAACCTCAAGGACGTGGAGCTGCCGATGTTGCTGCCCGGCATCAAGGTGAACACCAGCCCGACGGACTTCTATCCGATCCAGGCGGAGCAGCTCTCGAAATTCGACGGCGAGAAGTGGGTGCTCTTCGGCGAAGTCTACGACGCTTCCAGCAAGTAGACATCGCGCCTGCCTGATGGCGCCGCTCCGCGTGAGGCGGGGCGGCGCTATTTTTTAATGCGGCCGAGCAGTGCGCCGACCAGAAACATGGCCGCCGCGGCCGTGACGATGGTCGGCCCGGTCGGGGCGTCCCACTGATAGGATGCGGCCAGGCCGGCAAGGACGGCGAGAATGCCGAGGGCGCCGGCGCCGGCCGCCATCGCTTCGGGCGTGCGCGCGAAGCCGCGCGCGGTCGCGGCCGGAACGATCAGCAGCGCGCCGATGAGCAACGCGCCGACCACCTTGATCGCCATGGCGACGACGATGGCGAGGGCCAGCGTCAGCATGCGCTGCTCCCGCCGGGCGTCGACGCCGGCCGCCGCCGCGAGATCGGCGTTCAGCGTCGCCGCCAACAGCGCTTGCCAGCGCCAGCCGAGCAGCGCCAGCACGGCCGCGGCGCCGCCCCAGATGACGGCGAGATCGCCCGTTGTCGTCGTCAGGATGTCGCCGAAGAGATATGCCGCAAGGTCGACGTTGGCGCCGCCGACGAGAGCGGCCGCGACGAGGCCGAGCGCCAGGGCCGAATGCGCCGCGACGCCGAGCATCGTGTCGGCGGCGAGGCCCCGGCCCGCGACGCCGTTGACGGCGAGGCCCATGGCGAGCGCGGCGGCGAGCACGCCCCAGGCCGTGCCGATCGAAAGCGCCCGCGAGAGCGCCACCCCGAGAATCGCGGCATGCGCCACGGCGTCGCCGAAATAGGCCATCCGCCGCCAGACGACGAAGCAGCCGAGCGGGCCGGCGGCGAGCGCCAGCCCGACGCCGGCGAGGCCGGCCCGGACTAGGAAATCGTCGAACATCAGGGCCTGCCGTCCGCTCCGTTGGATGGAGCGCGCGTCTGGCCTTCATGGTCGTGATGGTGATGCGCGTGGTCGTGCTCGTGCCGATAGAGCGCGAGCGCGCCCTGGGTGCCGAGGCCGAACAGGGCGCGGTAT
Organism: Pseudomonadota bacterium; assembly: GCA_036732525.1. Taxonomy (GTDB): domain Bacteria; phylum Pseudomonadota; class Alphaproteobacteria; order Bin95; family Bin95; genus VMCJ01. The sequence continues at coordinate 14,165 of DAINCG010000070.1, forward strand.
TCCGGCGCGCTCGCCACGGTCACCGGCGCGCCTTCGCAGCAGATGTGGCCGTTCAGGCAAATCACCCGGTCGGCCGCGCTCATCACCACATGGAGGTCGTGGCCGACCATCAGCACCGCGCAGTTCAGGTCCTCGCGGAGCGAAGCGATCAGGCGGTAGAACTCCGCTTCCCCTGGCTGGTCGAGACCCTGGGTCGGCTCGTCG
>DAINCG010000071.1:0-14328 GCA_036732525.1 Pseudomonadota bacterium
AGCCCGAGCGCGCGGGCGATGCGGCTCTTGTGGTCCATATCGGGCGCAAGGTTGTCGTAATCGCCGTTCGCGAGGAATTCCGCGGCCTTGTCCGGATTGCGGTCGTGGGAGAGGGTCATCACGGCGAAGCGGTCGGCCGGCAGTTCGCCCGCCAGGCGGTTGAGGGTCGGCAGTTCGCGGACGCAGGGGCTGCACCAGGTCGCCCAGAAGTTCACGACCAGCACCTTGCCGACCTGGTCTTGCAGCATGGCCTCCTCGCCGGCGGCGGTGACATAGGGCTGGTCAGGCAGGTCCATCGGCGGGTCGATCGCCGCCAGCGGCGCCGGCATGGCGGGCGCGGCGATGGACGCGGCGGGCGCGATGTTCCATAAGGCGGCGGCCAAGCACGCGACGGAAATCATAAAGGCAGGGCGCATGTCCGGCTCCGAAGAAAATTCCCAGCCGCAGACCGCGGCGAACGCCATGTGGGGCGGCCGCTTCGAGGGCGGCGCTTCCGATATAATGGCCGCCATCAATGTTTCCATAGGCTTCGACAAGCGCATGGCCGCCCAGGACGTCCGGGGTTCGAAGGCGCATGTGACCATGCTGGCGGCCCAAGGCATCGTCTCCAACGCGGACGCGGCGGCGATCCGGGACGGGCTCGACAAGGTGCTCGCCGAGATCGAGGCCGGGGCGTTCGAGTTCAAGGATGTCCTTGAGGACATTCACATGAACGTCGAATCGCGGCTCGCCGAACTGATCGGCGCGCCGGCCGGGCGGCTGCATACCGGCCGGTCGCGCAACGACCAGGTCGCGACGGATTTCCGGCTTTGGCTGCGCGACGAGATCGACGCCGTTCTAGCCGCCCTCAAGGACCTTCAACTTGCGTTGATCGACCAGGCGGACGCCGGCTACGACCATGTCATGCCGGGCTTTACGCATCTGCAGAACGCCCAGCCCGTCACCTTCGGCCACCACCTGATGGCCTATGTGGAGATGCTGGAGCGGGATCGCGGCCGGTTCCGCGACTGCCGCCGGCGCCTCAACGAATCGCCCCTCGGCGCCGCCGCCCTCGCCGGCACGCCCTATCCGATCGACCGCCACATGACGGCGGAGGCGCTGGGCTTCGACCGGCCGATGGCGAACTCGCTCGACGCCGTTTCCGCCCGCGATTTCGCGCTGGAGTTCCTGGGCGCCGCGTCGATCTCGGCGATGCATCTTTCCCGCCTCGCGGACGAGATCGTGCTCTGGATGAGCGCGCAGTTCCGCTTCGTGAAGCTGACCGACGCCTTTACCACCGGCTCCTCGATCATGCCGCAGAAGCGCAATCCGGACGCGGCGGAACTGGTGCGCGCGAAGATCGGCCGGATCGCGGGCTCGTTCAACTCGCTCCTGCTGATGATGAAGGGCCTGCCGCTCGCCTATTCGAAGGACATGCAGGAGGACAAGGAGCCGGTCTTCCACGCGGTCGACGCGCTGATGTTGGCGATCGCCGCCATGGCCGGCATGGCCCGCGACATGCGCCCGAACCGGGAAGCGATGCTGGCGGCGGCGAAGCTCGGCTTCACCACGGCGACCGACCTTGCCGACTGGCTCCTCCAGAAGCACGGCAAGCCGTTCCGCGAAGCGCACCACGTCGCGGGTTCGCTCGTGGCGGAGGCCGAGCGGCGCGGCTGCGGGCTGGAAGACCTGCCGCTCAAGGCGATGCAGGCGATCGCGCCGGAAATCGACGCCAGCGTTTACGATGTCCTGAAGGTCGAGGCGTCCGCCGCCGCGCGCACGAGCTTCGGCGGCGCCGCGCCAAGGCGCGTCAAGGAGGCGGTCGCCGCCGCCCGCGCCCGCCTGGAGGCGGAGGCGTGACCGTCCGCGCGCTCGCCATCGTCTGCCTGGCCGCGCTGGCGCTCGCCGCCTGCGGCAAGAAAGGCGACCTGGAGCAACGCGACGGCGCGAAGCCGACATATCCCCGAACCTATCCGACCCGCTGAGCCAAAACCCATGGACCTTGCTGCAAAGCTGCGCGCGCTCGCGCCCGATTTCGCCTATGAGAACGGCCGCCTCGCCACGGGCGGCGTCGACCTCGCTGCGATCGCCGACGCGGCGGGCGGGCCGGTCTATGTCTACGCGCTCGCCGGCGTGCTCGCCCGCTACCGGGAATTCGAGCAGGCCTTCGCCGGCCAGCCGACCCGCATCTGCTATGCGATGAAGTCGAACGACAGCGTCGGCGTGCTGAAGGCGCTGGCGACGGCGGGGGCCGGCGTCGACGTCGTCTCGGGCGGCGAACTGGCGCTCGCCATGGCGACGGGGGTTCCGGCCGACCGGATCGTCTTCTCCGGCGTCGGCAAGACCGACCGGGAACTGGCGCAGGCGATCGACGCGGGCGTCATGCAGATCAACGTGGAGACGCCGTTCGAGCTGGAGCGGCTCTCGGCGATGGCATCCCAGAAGGGCAAGACCGCGCCCGTGGCGATCCGGGTCAATCCGGACGTCGACGCCGGAACGCTCGATGAGATCTCGACCGGGCGCGCCCAGGACAAGTTCGGCATCGCCTATGTCGAGGCGGAAGCGCTTTACGCCAAGGCGGCGGCGTTGCCGGGCATCGAGCCCGTCGGCGTCGCCATGCATATCGGCTCCCAGATCGGCGACGTCGCCTTCTGCGCGGAGGCCTGCGGGCGGCTCCGCGCGCTTTGGGAAAAGTTGGCGGCGGCCGGCGTCAAGCTCCGCCGCTTCGACGTCGGCGGCGGCCTCGGCATCCGCTACCGGGACGAGACCCCGCCGACCGTCCAGGCCTATGCGGACGTGGTGAAGGCGGCGGTCGCCGGCCTCGACTGCGAGGTGGTGCTGGAGCCGGGACGGCGCATCGTCGGCGCCGCGGGCGTGCTGGTTTCGACCGTGATCTCGGTCAAGACGACGCCGACGCACCGCTTCGTCATTCTGGACGCCGCGATGAACGACCTGATCCGCCCGGCGCTCTACAAGGCCTGGCACGAGATCGTGCCGCTGGTCGATACGGGCCGGGGCGCCTGGACGCCGGCGGAAGTCGTCGGGCCGGTCTGCGAATCGACCGACAAGTTCGCCGCCGCCCGGCCGATGCCCGAGTTGGCGGCCGGCGACCGCGTCGCCTTTCTCTGCGCCGGGGCCTACGGCGCCGTCATGTCGTCCGAATACAACGGCCGGCCCCGCGCGGCGGAAGTGGTTGTGCAGGACGGCGAATGGTCCTTTTCGCGCCCGCCGCGCGGAATCGATGCTTTAATCAGCGAACAAACCGTTCCCGCCTGGCTTTGAGAGGTCGAATGCCCATGGACGCCGTCGCCGAGCGCTCGCTGACCAGCGACACCATCGAAACCCTGATGAACCGCGTCAGCGTGCGCGAGTATACCGACGAGCCCGTGACCGACGCCCAGGTCGAGGCGGTGCTGAAGGCGGCGTTCCGCGCGCCGACTTCCTCCAATATCCAGTCCTACAGCGTCGTCGTGGTGCGGGAGCCGGAGACGCTGGAGAAGCTCGCGGTCGTGACGCGGAACCAGAAGCACGTCCGCGAAGCGCCCGTCTTCCTGGCCTTCTGCGCCGACATGACTCGGATCGACACGGCCGTGCAGAGCAAGGGCGGCAATATCGAGCGCAACAACATGGAGACCGGCCTCGTCACGTCGATCGACGCGGCGCTCGTCGGCATGTCCGCATATATCGCCGCAGACTCGCTCGGCATGAAGGGCGTGATGATCGGCGCCGTGCGCAACAACGCCGTCGAAACCGCGAAGATCCTCGGCCTGCCGCGCCGTGTCTTCTGCGTCTTCGGCATGGTCCTGGGATGGCCGGCCGAGGCGCCGCAGCAGAAGCCGCGCATGGCCTACGAGAGCGTCGTCCACTACGAGCAATACGGCCGCGCGAAGGACGGCGGCAAGGTCGATCCGGCGATTGCCGCCTATGACAAGGTCCTCGCCGCGCACTACGAGAGCGTCGGCAAGACGACCACGCCGGACAGCTGGTCCGCCGACGCCGCCAAGAAGTTCATGCCGGAGCCCCGGCAGAACCTGCGGCGTGAGCTTGCCGAACTCGGTTTCGATTTCCTCTAAGCGTCAGACCTCAGGCGGCGGCCCATTCGTTGTCGAGTGCGTCGCCGGCGACCGTAGTGCGAATCATGACGCGGGGCTGATCCGCGGGCCACGGGCGGCCGCGGTGCAGGACGCAGCGGTTGTCCCAGAGGACGAGGTCGCCCGGTCGCCAGCGATGGGCGAAGACGCGAGGCGGCTGTGCCCCTTCCTCGGTCAGCCGGGCCAGCAGCGCGCGGCTCTCCGCCGGGTCCTCGCCCAGAATATGGCTGGCATGGCGGCCGACGAAGAGATTTCGACGGCCGGTTTCCGGGTGCACCTTGACCACGGCGTGCTCGACCGGCGGCAGATGACCCAGTTCTTCCGCGTTCAGGATTTCCAGCCCGCCGAAGGGCGCGTGGGAGAACTCATAGGAGTGCACGGCGACCTTGTCGGCGAGCCAGGCCTGCATGTCGGCGTCGAGCGCGTCATAGGCGGCCCGCATGTCGGCGAACTCGGTCTCGCCGCCTTCGCTCGGAGTCACGCGGGCGGCCAGGATCGAAGCCTTGGCGCCGATGCGCTTGTAGGAGCTGTCGCTGTGCCAGTAGGTGTTCCCGTCGAGGAAGCGCGCCTGCAGGCTGGTGCGCGGCGCGACCTGGCCCTCGGCATCGACGTTGGAAAGGCGCGAAATGCCGACGCGGCCGCCGCGCCGGCGGATGCCCTGTTCCAGCCGGCCGAAGCGGCGCGTAAACGCCAAATGCGCGTCGTCGCTGAGCCGCTGGTCAGGGAACACCAATACGGCGTGCTCAAGCCAGGCCCGTTCGATGGCGGCGAAGACGTCGTCGTCGAGCGGCCGGGAAAGATCGACGCCGCGGATTTCCGCCCCCAGCGTCGCGTCCAGTCGGGCGATCTCCATGTCGCAGGCCCTCCTCCATCGAAAACTCTATCGCAATCGGCCGGGCGGCGTTACAGGGGCGTGTCCGGCCGCCGTCGAGGCCGTTCCGCAGCCGTCGAGCCCCTTCGCCATTGAAACGCCTTGAACCTGACAGCCTGGCGGCGGCGCCCCCCATCGGACACAACCGGCCGCCGGCCGACGTCGGCTGGGCGGCGTTCTGCTGGCGGAAGGCGCAGGCGGAGGCCTGGAAATCGCCGCCGATCGAAGTCGTCCGCCGACGCTGCCAGATGGCGGACCGGCTCGGCCTGACCTACCGCGACCTGACGGCGGTCCTGCTGGATCGGGGGACATATCTGGCGGCCGTCGCTATCGTCGATCCGGCGCCTCCGGACGCCGCGAAATTGAAGAAGCTGAAACCCGGCGCCGTGATGCTGATCGCCCGCAATCCGGCCGCGATGGCGACCGCCCGCGCCGTCGCGGCGCAAGCCGGCGAGGTAGTTCGGGACATCGCGCGTGCGACGGATGGCGACGCTCTGCGCGCCGCAATCCTCGAACGCGGCCTCAAGCCGGATGCGACCGCTTTGGTCGGCCCCGACCAGCACGCCCGCGCCATGGCGGACGCGGCCGGCCTCGCCCGCTTCATCTGGTCCGCCGACTACTTCCGCTGAGCTTCGGCGGCGTCCAACCGCATACGCAGTTCCGAGCCGACGCGCTGCAAGCCGAATTTCTCGTAGAACGGCAGATTGTGTTCCGTCCACGGCAGCAGGTAGAGGCCGTATTCGGCGGCGCCGCGAGCGCGGGCGCTTTCGATCGCCGCCTGGAGCAGCCGGGCGCCGAGCTTCAGGCCGCGCGCGTCGGGATCGACGATCAATTCTTCCAGCTGGGCGTACTCGCCGCCATAGCGCATGGCGAGGTTGAAGGACTGCGTGGCCATGCCGAGGATGCGGCCGTCGCGCTCCGCGACCCAGACCTCGCCGCGCGCGCCCTTCGTCAGGTCCTCGAAAACGGCGGCCGCGGCCTTCGGGACGACGCGGCCGTCCGGGCCGCCAAGCAGGCCGAGAAGTTCGAGGCAGCGCTGGCGGTCATCCGGTCGGGCGCGGCGGATGCGGACATCGTCAGCCACTCGCGGGCGCCCGGCCGGAAATCACGGAATGCAGCGGATAGAGGTCGTGGCGGCGCACGTCCGCAAAACCTGCGCCCGACAAGTCGGCTTCGATTCGCTCCGGCGGCAGGCGCCGTCCCTTGGCGTCGTCGTCGGGCTTCCAGTCGACGACGACGATAGCCGCGCCCGGGGCCAGCACGCGCCGGCATTCCCGCATCAGCGCGGGCGCATCGTCGAGTTCGTGATGCACCTGGACCATGCAGACAAGACTGGCCGACCCAGCGTCGAGCGGAATCGCCGCCGGACCCGGCATAGCGTGGGTCTTGAGGTTCGCCAAGCCAGCGGCCGCGGCGTCCGCCGCGAGCAGTTCGACCATGCCTGCCAGAAGATCGACGCCGACGACCTCGCGATCCGGCAGCCGGCGGGCGAGGGGCAGGGTCGCGAAGCCAACGCCGCAGCCGACATCGACGACCGGCCCTTCGCCGACGGGCGTGGCGGCTTCCAGAATGCGCAGCGGGTCGATGGTCTCCAGGCGCTTCGGGTCCCTGAGCCGCGCGATGCGTGCGGGATCCATTTTCAATTCGTCGGCCATGCCGCTAGCCCTCCCGCTTCAAGTCGACGACGGTCGCATCGGTAAGCCGCAGCAGCGCATCGGGCGCAATCTCGAACACGGCGTCCGGCGCGCCGGCGGCCGCCCAAAGCGTGTCATGGGTCAGAAGGTCCCGGTCGAGCCAGCACGCGATCGGCGCGGTATGGCCGATCGGCGCGACCCCGCCGATGGCGAAGCCGGTCTCGCTGCGGACGTCCTTGGGGTCGGCCCGGTCGAGCGGCTCGCCGGCCGCTTCCCTGGCCCGCGCCATGTCCACGGCGTTCGCGCCGGACACCAGCAGCAGCTTGAGGGCGCAACTCTCGGTTCCGCGGAAGATCAGGGATTTGACGATCTGGCCGACGGCGCAGCCGCAGGCGGCGGCCGCGTCCTCCGTGCGCGTCGAAGTGGGCATCCGCCGGATCTCGATCGGCACGCCGGCCGCTTCGGCCGCCCGTCGGACGCGCTCGACGCTTTTGGACACGTGGCTAGCCGAGACGGCGGCGATAGAGGGCGATCAGCCGCTCCCAGTGCCGCTCGGCGGCGGGGCGGTCATAGCACCAGCGGCCGGGGAAGGCGAAGCCGTGGTGGACGCCCATGTGGACTTCGAGCTCGCCCTGGGCGCCGGAGGCGTCGAACAGCCGTTTCAGTTCGGCGACCATCTCCGGCGGCGCCAAGTCGTCGAACTCCGCGCAGGAGATGTAAAGCTCGCCGCGGGCCTTCGCCAGGCTCGCATGGGGGCTTTCCTCCGCCTCGGGGTTGACCAGCCAGGTGCCGTAGAAGGATGCGGCGGCGGCGACGCGGTCGGGATAGCGGATCGCGGCCGCGAGCGCGTAGGGCCCGCTCATGCAGTAGCCATGCGCGCCGACTGGGCCCTTCGCGATGCCTTCCGTCCGGTCGATGAAATCAAACATGGCCGCGACGTCCGCCATCACCGGCGGAATGGTCATCTTGGTGCGGATCGCCCGCATGCGGGCGTGCTCCGCGCTGCCGTGCTCCAGCACCGAGCCATCGAACTTCGTGCCGCGGCCGGCGCGGTAGTAAAGGTTCGGGACCAGAACGGCGAAGCCCGCCGTCGCGAGACGGCGGGCCATGTCGTGCAGTTCTTCCCGAATGCCGGGGGCGTCCATCAAGAGCAGTACGGGCGGCGCCGTCGTCCGCTCGGGGCGGACGACGAAGGTCTCCATGGCGCCGCCGGGCGCTTCGATGTCGACCATCCCCTCGATCATTTGACGGCTTCCACCGTGCCGCGCAGCGGGTCCGCGGCGGCGTTCGAGACGGTGTTCTCTCGGACGATCTGCTCGGGCGTGGCGGACTTCTTGTAGAACTCCGTGTTCCAGTCGTTGCGCTTGGCGATGACGGCGCCTTCCAGCGCGGCGCCGACGAACAGACCCTGATTGAGCGAGTAGACGTAGATGTCCGCGCCCGCGGCCGTCGTCGTCGCGGCCTCGGCGCCCGCGCCCACCGGGCCGGCGGCCGCGCTGATGTCCGCGCCGAGCTTCACCTGGTCGTCCAGGATCGACTGCAGGCCGCGCTGGGTCATGATGATCAGGACGGCTTCAGACGCCTGACCGCCGATCTGCAAGCCGAAACTGACGGACCCCATGGTGTAGAAGGCGGGGTAGCTCCACGCGCCGTTGGCGTAGCGGCCCATCAGCACGCCCGACCCGCCTTCGCCGCCGATGAAGAAGGCGCCCTTCAGGATGCTCGGGAAGATCATGACGCCCTTGGCGCGCTGCATCAGCGCCTTGACGCGCGGGCCCATCTCCTCATCGCGCAGCACGCGTTGGAAGGTAATCTGGCTCTTGTCGACGATGTCCTTCGCGTCGGCATATTCGGCCTTGGCCGGCGCGGCGGCGACCGCGGTCGTCAGCGCGAGCGCAAGTGCGAGCGTGCGGAACATGATGAAGAATCCTCCTGGCCGGTACGTTGATCGGTCGCGCGGCGGAACGCAAGCCGCACGGGGGGCACGGACAGGCAACGCGCCGCCGGCCTTTGCCGTTCCCGCGCGCTCTGTCGGCCGGAAATGCGGCTAAAGCTGGGCGAGCCGTCCCAGGATGGCGGCGTTCGAGCGGATGCCCTTGTGCAGGCAGGCCAGTTCGAACTTCTCGTTCGGGCTGTGCATGCGGTCGTCTTCCAGCCCGAATCCAACCAGCAGCGAGTCGATGCCGAGGATGCGCTGCATCGATCCGACGACCGGAATGGAACCGCCGCAGCCCATCAGCGCGGGGGGAACGCCGAAGACGTCCTGCAGCCCCTGCTCGGCCGCCCGGAAATAGGGCGTGTCGGTCGCCATCTTGAGGCCCGGCGACCGGCCGAAGAAGCGGAAGGAGAGCTTGGCGTCCTGGGGCGCGCGGTCCCGGAAGAACTTCTCGACGCCGGCCGCGATCTTCTTCGGGTCCTGGCCCGGCACCAGCCGGCAGGAGAGCTTGAGCGACGCCTTCGATGCGATGACGGTCTTCGACCCTTCGCCCGTATAGCCGCCCCAGATGCCGTTGATGTCCGCCGTCGGGCGCGACCAGAGCCGTTCCAGCGCCGACCGCCCGGCCTCGCCGTGAACGGACTTGAGGCCGACGCCGGCGAGGAACGCCGTTTCGTCGAAGCCGAGATCGGCCCAGTTCGCCTTGACCGAGTTCGGCGGCTCCTCGACGTCGTCGTAGAAGCCAGGGATCTGCACCTGGCCGCGGGAATCGTGCAGCGCGCCGACAATCCCGGTCAGCGCGTTGATCGGGTTGAGCACGGCGCCGCCGTAGAGGCCGGAATGCAGGTCGTGGCTGGGACCTTCCAGCGTCACCTCGACATAGCACATGCCGCGCAGCAGCCAAGTGATCGCGGGCTTCTCCAGGCTCCACATCGGCGTGTCGCAGACGACCGCGAAGTCGGCGCGGGCAAGCTCCTCCCGGTTGGCCTCCAGGAAGGGCTCCAGATTGGGGCTGCCGGTTTCCTCCTCGCCTTCGAGCAGGACGGTCACCTCGCAGGGCGGCGCGCCCGCGACCGACGTCCAGGCCCGCAACGCCTCCAGCCAGGTCATCACCTGGCCTTTGTCGTCGACCGCGCCGCGGGCGACGATACGCTTGCCGCGCTCGGCGTCGATCAGCTGCGGCTCGAACGGCGGCGCGTTCCAGAGGTCGAGCGGCTCCGCCGGCTGCACGTCGTAATGGCCGTAATAGAGAACGTGCGGCGCGCGCTTCGTCCCGTCGCCGTTCGGCCCCGGATGATGGGCGATGACCATGGGGTGGCCCGGCGTCTGCCGCTTGTCGGCCCGGAAGCCCAGGCCCTCCAGTTCCTTGACGCACCAGTCGGCCGCCCGCTGCACTTCGTCCTTGTAGGCGGGATCGGTCGAGATCGACGGGATCGAAAGCAGGTCGAACAGGCGCTTCAGCGATGCGTCGAGCCCGGCGTCGACGGCTTCCAGGACGGCGGCCGTCTGGCCGTTGCCCGAGGCGGATGGGCTCACCGGGTCAGCGCCTTCAGGCCGCGGTCGAGGCCGTCGACCGTCAGCGGGTACATGCGGTTGACCATGATCTCCTTGATGATCTGGGTCGACGGCGTGTGGTCCCAGCGCTGCTCGGGCCGGGGGTTCAGCCAGATCGAATCCGGCCAGTGGTCGATCATGCGCGAGAGCCAGAGCGCGCCCGGCTCCTCGTTCCAGTGCTCAACCGAGCCGCCCTTGTAGGTGATCTCGTAGGGGCTCATGAACGCGTCGCCGACGAAGATCGCCTTGTAGTCGGTCGGGTAGGTGTTGATGACGTCATAGGTGGACGTGCGCTCGTCGAAGCGGCGGCGGTTGTCCTTCCAGAGCGCCTCGTAGATGCAGTTGTGGAAGTAGAAGAACTCCAGGTTCTTGAACTCCGTCCGGGAGGCGGAGAACAGCTCCTCGCAGACCCTGATATGGTCGTCCATCGAGCCGCCGACGTCGAAGAACATCAGCACCTTGACGCGGTTCGTGCGTTCCGGGCGCATGACGATGTCGAGCAGGCCGGCGTTCTTGGCCGTCCGCTCGATCGTCGTCTCCAGGTCGAACTCTTCCTCGTGGCCCATGCGCGCGAATTCGCGCAGCCGCCGCAGCGCCAACTGGATGTTGCGAATGCCGAGCTGGATGTTGTCGTCGTAGTTCTTGTATTCGCGCTTTTCCCAGACCTTGAGCGCCTTGCCCTGCCGGCGCCGCTTCTGGCCGATCGAAACGCCTTCGGGATTGTAGCCGCCCGTGCCGAAAGGGGAGGTGCCGCCGGTGCCGATCCACTTGTTGCCGCCGTGGTGCTCGCCCTTCTGCTCCTCCAGCCGCTTGCGCAGCTCCTCCATGACCTTTTCCCAGCCGCCCATGGCCTCGATCTGGGCCTTGTCCTCGTCGGAGAGCAGCAATTCGGCCTGCTTGGCGAGCCATTCGTCCGGAATGTCCTCGCCGAACAGGCCTTGGGTCACGTCCTGGATGCCCTTGAAGAAGGCGCCGAAGACCCGGTCATAGCGGTCGAAATACTTCTCGTCCTTCACCAGGGCGGCGCGGGAGAGATAGTAGAAGTCGTCGACGCCCATGCCGGCGACGTGCTTGTCCATCGCCTCCAGCAGCATCAGGTATTCGCGGATGGTGGCCGGAATCTTGGCGGCTTTGACTTTCAGAAAGAAGTCGATGAACACGGGCTGACGCCTCCGTTCGCTTCGGTCGCCAAAGTCGGTGTCTTGACGCGGTCGGGCGCCGGGGTCAGCCCCGCTCGCGCCGGCTCATAAACACCAGTCGTTCGACCATGTGCACGTCCTGCTCGTTCTTCAAGAGCGCGCCATAGAGCGGCGGGATCGCGCTGGAGGCGTCCTTGCCCTTGATCGATTCGGGCGGGATGTCCTCGGCCAGGAGCAGTTTTAGCCAGTCGAGCAGTTCCGACGTCGACGGCTTCTTCTTGACGCCGGGGATCTCGCGCAGGCCGAAGAACGCCTCCATCGCCGCCGTCAGCAGGTCCTTCTTGATGCCCGGGAAGTGGACGTCGACGATGTCGGCCATCGTCTCCTTGTCCGGGAACTGGATGTAATGGAAGAAGCAGCGGCGCAGAAAGGCGTCCGGCAGCTCCTTCTCGTTGTTCGAGGTGATGATCACGATCGGCCGGTGCTTCGCCTTCACGGTCTCGCCGGTCTCGTAGACGAAGAACTCCATCCGATCGAGCTCCTGGAGGAGGTCGTTCGGGAATTCGATGTCGGCCTTGTCGATCTCGTCGATCAGGAGGACGACGCGCTCGTCGCTGTCGAACGCTTCCCAGAGCTTGCCCTTGTCGATGTAGTTCTTGATGTCGGAGACGTCCTTGTCGCCGAGCTGGCTGTCGCGGAGGCGGGAGACCGCGTCATATTCGTAAAGGCCGTGCTGCGCCTTCGTCGTCGACTTCACGTGCCAGGTGATCAGGTTGAGGCCGAGCGCGTCGGCGACCTCGAACGCCAGCACGGTCTTGCCGGTGCCGGGCTCGCCCTTGATCAGGAGCGGGCGCTCAAGGGTGATCGCGGCGTTGACCGCGAGCATCAGGTCGTCGGTGGCGACATAGGAGTCGGAGCCGGTAAAGCGCATGTCTGGCGGAACCTTTATTCTGGCTGTCGGGAAACCGAGCGGAATTCAGCCGAAACGGTACCGGCGGCGGCGCGCCCGCGCAAGCTGCGCCTTGGCCTGCGCGGGCGCCGGCGCTATCTCCTGGGGCTCATGTCTCCGCCGAAGGTCCGCCGTATGCCCGAATCAAACGCCTTGCTCGACCGCCTCGCCGATCTCGTCGCCCGCGCCCGCCGCGCCGGCGCCGATGGGGCCGACGCCATCGTCGCCGAAAGCCGCGGCATCGAGGTGCAGGTCCGCATGGGCGAACGCGAGAGCCTCGAGCGCGCCGAAAGCCGGGACCTGGGTCTGCGCGTTTTCGTCGGCGAGCGGCAGGCCAACGTCTCGACCGGCGACCTTTCGCCGAAGACGCTCGACCGGCTGGTCGAACGCGCGGTCGCGATGGCGAAGGCCGCGCCGCCGGACCCGCTGTCGCGCCTGGCCGAGCCTTCTGAGCTCGCGAAGGAGATCCCGACGCTCGATCTGATCGACCCCGTGGAGCCCGGTCCGGAGCTCTTGAGCGAACTCGCGCTTGCGACGGAAGGCGCCGCGCTCGCCGTGCCGGGCGTCGAGAATTCGGAGGGCGGCGGCGCGAGTTGGGGCTGCACCGCGATCGCGCTCGCGACATCGAACGGCTTCGCCGGCGGCTATGCGCGCACCAGCGCGTCTTTCTCGGCGTCGGTGATCGCCAAGCGCGACGGTCGGATGGAGCGGGACTACGACTGGTCGGATGCGACCCACATGGCCGACCTGCGCGACGCCGAAACGGTCGGCCGCACCGCCGGCGAGCGCGCCGTCCGCCGCCTCGGCGCGCGCCGGGTGAAGTCGCAGGCCGTCCCGGTGGTGTTCGAGCAGCGCCTGGCCGGCGGCCTCGTCCGCAGCTTCGCCGGCGCGATCAACGGCGCCGCCATCGCGCGCGGCGTCTCCTATCTGCAGGACAAGCTTGGCCAGCAGGTGTTCGCGAAGGGGGTCCGCATCATGGACGACCCGCTGCTGGCCCGCGGCATGGCCTCGAAGCCGTTCGACGGCGAAGGCCTCGCGGCCGAACCGATCGCCCTGATCGACGACGGCGTGCTGACCACATGGACGCTGGATCTGCGTTCGGCCGCGCGGCTCGGCCTCGTGAGCAACGGCCGTGCGTCCCGGGGCGTCGGCGGCAGCCCGAGCCCTGGGATCACCAATCTCGACCTGCAGCCGGGCGCGATCTCGGCCGACGCGATGATCCGCGAGATCGAGAGCGGCTTCTACGTGACCGAGCTGATCGGCCACGGCGGCGACATGGCGACCGGCGACTACAGCCGCGGCGCCGCCGGATACTGGATCGAGAAGGGCGAGATCGCCTACCCCGTCAGCGAGCTTACGGTCGCGGGCAATCTGAAGGACATGTTTCTGGCGCTGACGCCGGCGGACGACCTGGTCCGGCGCGGCTCCGTCAACGCGCCGACGCTCCGCATCGACGGCATGACCGTCGCCGGCCAGTAGATCCGGGCCAAATAGAACGGCGCTAATTGAAAGGAAACGCCCCGCCGGCGGGAACCGACGGGGCGCTCCGAAGGTCGGGCGCGGGGCCCCGAACGTCAGAACGACAGCGAGATGCCGCCGACGACGGCGAAGCCGTCGATGTCGGTCGCCGGGCCTTCCTGCTCTGCATAAAAGATCGAGCCGACGACCGAGACGCCCGGCCCGAGCGCGTAGGAGGCGCCCAGTTCGAAGGCGTCCGATTCCTCGTTGGTCGAATCATCCTCGCCGTAGATGTAGCCGAGCGAAACGGCGATCGGGCCGCTCTCGTACTTGACGCCGGCGCCGAAGCTCTCGATGTCGCCGGCGGCCGAGTCTTCCAGGTCGTTATAGGCGCCCGCGACCGTGAAGCCGCCATAGCCGAAGCTCAGGCCGAAACCCAGGTTCTCGGGATTGGGGCCGGCGGCGCCGTCGCCGTAGTTCATGTAGCCGGCCGACGCGCCGAACGAGAAGTCGTTGAAGCTGCGCTCGTAGTTCGCGGCGACGCCGAAAGCGTTGTCCCGGATGCCGTTCGCCGTGTTCGGCGGGACGTCGTTGTCTTCGGCCAGTTCCGGCACGTAGCTGACGCCGAGCTGGAAGCCGGCGAAGCGCGGCGTGAAGTAGCTGATCTTTTCGGCCGAGTCTTCGTCCGCGGAGAAGTTGCTCGTCGTGTTGATCAGG
>DAINCG010000072.1:0-6104 GCA_036732525.1 Pseudomonadota bacterium
CGTACAACATTGAGAAGACCGGCGACGACGGATATCGCATCACGCTGGCCGTCGCAGGCTTTGGCGAGGGCGACCTCTCGATTGAGGTCAAGGAAGACCAGTTGACGATCGCCGGCGGCATGGCCGAGCGCGAAAGCGACAATCGCGTCTTCCTGCATCGCGGCATCGCAGCCCGGTCGTTCCGGCGCGTCTGGCGTCTGGCCGATCATGTCGAGGTCGTCGGCGCCAAGCTTGAGCATGGCCTGTTGCATGTCGACCTTGAGCGTCGCGTGCCGGAAGCCAAGAAGGCGCGTCAGATCGAAATCGCTTCGGCCGCGCCGAAGACGATCGAGGGCGAGACCGTCAACTAATCCGGCCTCTCGACCACCTGATCGTGGCTGACTGACAGGACGCCGGGTCCGGCTTGCCGGGCCCGGCGTTCGCGCGTCAAAGCGGTTCGGTCAGCGTCACGACTCCATCGCGGATGTCGAATTCGCAGCGTTCGAGGTGATCGCCCGTGCAGGGCCCGTCCACGCACAGCCCGCTTTCCGGAATGAAGCTCGCGCCGTGGGTCGTGCAGAACAGGTGCTCCCGGTCGCGGTCGAAGAACCGGTCGGGAATCCAGTCGAGCGGCGTGCCCGCGTGCGGGCAGCGATTGCGGTAGACGATCACGTCGCCGCGCCACTTCAGGACGATGAACTTTCGCATTTTCGCGCCGTCGCGGATGGTGACGCCGCGCGCGTCGTCCTCCGGGACCTCTGCGATCGGCAGCAACGCCCTCGCGTCGCTCACGGATCGACGCCCGCCATCTCCGAAAGCATGCGCCAGTGTTCGTCGCTGACCGGCACGACCGAAAGCCGCGACTGGCGAATGAGCGCAAAGTCGCCGAACCTCCCGTCAGCCTTGATGTCCGCCAGCGTGACCGGGGTCTTGACCGGGTGGAGCGCGCGCACGCCGACCATGCCGAACTTGCCGCTCTCGTCGGTGGGGTCGGGATGAAATTCTTTGGCCACTTCAACGACGCCGACGATCCGCCGTTCGTTGACGGAGTGATAGAAGAATCCCCGGTCGCCGACCTTCATGGCGCGCATGTTGTTGCAGGCTTGGTGATTGCGCACGCCGTCCCAGCCTTCAATGTCGGCCTTCTGCTGATCGTCCCACGACCAGGTTCCGGGTTCGCTCTTGAACAGCCAGTAGGCCATCGCATTCCTCCGTTGAGAGCGCTAAGAGATTGCCCGCTTCGCGGCGCCCGTCAACCGAGCCGCCGCCGAACGGGGATGATTGATGGATTCTGCTGACCGAATTGTCGCGAAGGCGGCGGCCGGAGAGCTCTGCGTCGCGGTCGTCGGCCTGGGGTACGTCGGCCTGCCATTGGCGCTCGCCTTCGTCGAAGCCGGCGCCCGGGTCGTCGGCGTCGACATCGACCCGGAGAAGGCGAAACGCATCCTGGCCGGCGAATCCTATCTCACGACGGCAAACGCCGGACGCGTCGCCGCGGCGCTCGCCACGGGGCGGCTGGACGCCACGACCGACCATGCCGCCGTCGCGCGCGCCGACGCCGTGCTTCTGGCCGTGCCGACACCGCTTGGGCCGGGCCGGACGCCGGACATGAGCTTCGTCGAGAGCACCGTCGCCGCCGTCGCGCCGCATCTGGCGCCGGGCGCGCTGCTCAGCCTCGAATCGACGGTCTACCCTGGCGCGACGCGCGAGGCGGCGTTGCCGCTTCTGGCGGCGGCTGGCCGACGGCCGGGCGTCGACGTCCTGGTGACCTATGCGCCCGAACGTGAAGATCCGGGCAACGCACGCTACGCCATCGCCGATATTCCGAAGGTCGTCGCCGGCCTCGACGACGCGTCGCTCCGGGCGGCGGAGGCGGTCAAGATCACCGAGAACGTCTTCCGCGCCGTCAACATCGCGCTCGCGAACGAGCTGAAAGCAGTCTATGCCCGGATGGGCGTCGACATGTATGAAGTCGTCGACGCCGCCGCCACCAAGCCGTTCGGCTACATGCCGTTCTATCCGGGGCCGGGGCTCGGCGGCCACTGCATTCCGATCGATCCGTTCTACCTGGCCTGGCGCGCCCGCGCCCTCGACGTGCCGACCCGGTTCGTCGAACTCGCGGGCGAGATCAACTCGGCCCAGCCCGAAGCGGTCGTACGCACGCTCGCCGACGCGCTCAGCCGATCGGCCGGCAAGGCGCTCCATGGCGCGCGCATTCTGGTGTTGGGCGTCGCCTACAAGCCTGACGTCAACGACACCCGAGAGAGCCCGGGTCTCGAAATCATGCGGCTGCTGGCGGACGCGGGCGCGGCTGTCGCCTTTCACGATCCCCATGTCCGGCAGATCGGCCGCATCCGTCGGCATCCGGAACTCGAGGGCGCGGCGAGCGTCCCGCTCGACAATCTCGAAGCCTTCGATGCGGCGATCGTCGTGACCGACCATACGGCGGTCGACTATGACCGGATCGGCGCGCGCGCGCCGCTCATCATCGACGCCCGCGGCGTCTACCGGAACCGGAACGTCGCGGCGACCGTCGTCCGCGCCTGAGCGGATCGCCGCTCAGGTCGCATTCAGCAGGGAAATGCGCCGCGCCTCGTACTCGGCGTCCGAAATCAGGCCGGCGGCGCGCGCGTCTTCAAGCTGCTTCAGCCGGGCGCGGAGGCGGCGATCGTCGGGCGGGTCCGCGGGCGCGGCCGATGAGACAGTCGTGGTCGTCGTTGTGGTCGTCGTCTCTTCGACGACGCGCGTCGGTCCGGCGACGGTCGGCTCGATCCGGGATTCGGCGGCTGTCCGCGCGGCGGGCGCCGTCACCGCAACCGCTCCGGCGCGCGCGGCCGCCGCCTCTTCCTCCTCGTCCGGATAGCGCGTTCCGGCATAAGTCGGTTCGATCTTCCGGCCCGTCGTCGACTGCGACCAGGCGCGGGCGACGAACGGGTCGTCCGGCGAGGTGCGCTTGGCGACGGTGATGTTCAGGCGTCGCGACTGCATCACGTAGACCGCCGACATCAGGATCGCGAGGAGGCGCAAGGCGATGCCCCACCAGACAATCGACGGAACGCTGCCGAAGATCGCGCTCCAACCGCTGCCCCGCTCTTCGCGGATGCCGTGCGGCAGGACTTCGCGTACGTCGAACAGGCAAAGGCTGATAAAGGCGGCCAGACTGCACATCGCCAGGACGACGGTGATGAAGTACCAGCTGTAGAACTCGCGCCGCTCGGCGCCGAGCAGGCGGCACGCCGTCCAGGACGCGAGCAACAGGATCGCGTCGATGGCGATCATGATCCAGGCGTTCTCGGGCCGGTCGTAGGGACCGAAATAGATCTCGACGTCCTGCCAGAGCAGGATCATCGGACCGATAAACAGCACGCCCAACAGGAAGAGCGCCCAGCCGAATACGCCATAGTCCGGATGGTTGCGAACGTCTTCCGGGTCGAGATAGACCCAACGCCCGCGTCGGGTCGCCTGACGCCGCCCCATGACCGCTTGATCCGCCATCGCCTTCGTCCCTCTCCCTCGCCGGCGGCTCGGGGCGAAGCGGCGCCGCCGCGCCGGTCGCCCCAAATCGTCCCCGACCGATCGATACTATGCTATCCCTTGGAATCTGTCATTATTTCGCCTCGCCCAGCGCGCGCCAGCCGATATCGTTTCGCCAAAAGCCGTCAGGCCAGTCGATCGCGGCGACCCCGGCATAGGCGCGGTCGCGCGCCGCCTGCAAGGTATCGCCAAGCGCCGTCACGCCGAGCACCCGTCCGCCGGCCGACAGGAGCTTCCCCGCCTCCGCCTTCGTGCCCGCATGAAAGACCGTCACGCCTTCGACGGCTCCGGCCCGATCGACGCCGCAGATCGGCCGCCCGGTTTCGTAGGCGCCGGGATAGCCCTTGCTCGCCATGACGACGGTCATCGCCGATTCGGGCCGCCAGCGCAGATCGAAATGCTTCAGCCCGCCCTCGGCGGCGACGACCAGCGCCGGCAGGAAATCGGACCGGAGGCGCGGCAGAATGGTCTGCGCTTCCGGGTCGCCGAAGCGTGCGTTGAACTCGACGACCTTGGGTCCGTCCGGCGTCAGCATCAGGCCCGCGAACAGGACGCCCTTGAACGGGCGGCCCTCCGCCTTCAACGCATCGACGACCGGCTGGACGATTTCGTCCATCACGCCTTCGGCGAGGGCGTCGGTCATCGCCGGCGCGGGGGAATAGGCCCCCATGCCGCCGGTATTGGGGCCCTTGTCGCCGTCATGGGCGCGTTTGTGGTCCTGGGCGGACGCGAACGGCAGCGCCGTCACCCCGTCGACCAGGGCGAAGAAGCTGATCTCCTCCCCGGTCATGAACTCCTCGACGACGACTTCGGCGCCCGCGTCGCCGAACGCGCCGTCCGCCATGCAGGCGTCGACCGCGGCGAGCGCGTCTTCCACGGTCTCCGCGACGACGACGCCCTTGCCCGCCGCCAGGCCGTCCGCCTTGACGACGATCGGCGCCCCCTGCTCCCGCACATAGGCCGCCGCGGCGTCGCGGTCTTTGAACCGCTTGTAGGCGGCCGTCGGCACGCCGATCCGCGCGCAAAGGTCCTTCATGTACCCTTTGGACGTCTCGATTTCGGCCGCCTTCCGGCTCGGCCCGAACGTCAGCACGCCTTCCGCGTCGAGGGCGTCCGCGAGCCCGGCCTCCAGGGCCGCTTCCGGGCCGATCACCACCAGGTCGATGCGCTGCTTGAGCGCGAAGTCGACCAGCGCCGGCACGTCGGTCGCGCCAATGGGCACGCATTCCGCGTCCTCGGCGATGCCGGCGTTGCCAGGCGCGCAAAAGATGTCGGTCGCAAGCGGCGAAGCCGAAATCGCCCAGACCAGGGCGTGTTCGCGGCCTCCCGACCCGACGACGAGAATTCGCAACGACTGCTCTCCCTTGGGTTCGGCGCAGCGTCTTGTATCATCGGCCCCATGGAAACGGAACGCGACCCCCTCGCCGACCTTATGGGCGGAACGACCGCGCAGCCGGCCAGCCCAGGCAACGCGCCCGCGATCTCGGTCGGCGATCTGTCGCGCGCGATCAAGCGCACGCTTGAGGGCGACTTCGGCCATGTCCGCGTCCAGGGCGAAGTCACCGGCGCGAAGCGGGCCGCCTCCGGCCACTGGTATTTCCGCCTGAAGGACGACCGGGCCGTGATCGACGCGGTGCTCTGGCGCGGACAGGCGGGCAAGCTCGCGACCTTGCCGGAGGACGGGCTGGAGGTGGTTGCGACCGGCCGGGTCACGACCTACGAGGGCCGGTCGGTCTATCAGCTCGTCGTCGATTCGCTTGAGCCGGCAGGCGTCGGCGCCCTGCTGAAGCTGCTGGAGGAGCGGCGGAAGCAACTCGCCGCCGAAGGGCTGTTCGACGCCGAACGCAAGCGGCCGCTGCCGTTCCTGCCGGAGGTGATCGGCGTCGTCACATCGCCGACCGGCGCGGTGATCCGCGACATCCTGCATCGCCTGCAGGATCGTTTTCCCCGTCGCGTGCTGGTCTGGCCGATCCGCGTCCAGGGCCAGGGCGCGGCGGAGGAGGCTGCGGCCGCGATCCGCGGCATGAACGCCTTGCCGCCAGACGGGCCTGTCCCGCGGCCCGACGTGCTGATCGTGGCGCGCGGCGGCGGCAGCCTCGAAGACCTTTGGGCCTTCAACGAGGAGATCGTCGTCCGGGCGGCGGCGGCGTCCGAGATCCCGCTGATTTCCGCCGTCGGGCACGAGACCGACACGACGCTGATCGACTATGCCAGCGACCGCCGCGCGCCGACGCCGACGGCGGCGGCGGAAATGGCGGTGCCGGTTCGCGCCGACCTGATGGCGGAAGCCCGTCGCCTGGGTCTCCGCCTGACGGAGGCGGCGGAACGTGGCGTCGTCCATCGGCGCGACCGACTCGCCGGGCTGGCGCGCGGCCTGCCGGCGCCGGACAGGTTGCTCGAAACCGCCGCCCAGCGATTGGACGACTGGGGCGAACGGCTGGCGTTCGCGCTGCGCAGCGGCATGACCGGGCGGCGGGACCGGCTGGCCCGCCTCGCCGCGAGCCTGCCCAGCCCGCGCGAGCAGATCGCGGCGAAGGCGGATGCGGTCGCCGCACGTGCAGCGGCGCTCGACCGTGCGGCGGCGGCCGGGC
>DAINCG010000072.1:6168-8468 GCA_036732525.1 Pseudomonadota bacterium
GGCCGAGGGGGCGACGCGCCGCCTCGACGAGGGGCAGCGGCGGCTGGAGCGGCTCTCCGGCCTGCTCGAAAGCTATTCCCATGAGAAGACGCTGGCGCGCGGCTTCGTTCTGGTCCGGGCCGACGGCCGAGTGCTGACCGATCCCGCCGAAGCGACGCCCGGCCGGACGGTGGAACTGCAGTTTGCCGGCGACCAGCGCCGGCAGGCCGTTATCGCCGGCGGTCCAGGCGCGCCTTCCGGCGCGGCCGGCGCGCGGCCGCGCCGCCGGCCGGCGCGAAAGCCGTCGGCCGATGACGATCAGGGCTCTCTGCTGTAGGCGCCCACCCCCGCTTCGCTCACATAGCCGTCGGCGACGTCCGCTTCGATCTCGCCGGCCGTCCGCGCACTGGGGGCGCCCCAGCCGCCGCCGCCCGACGTCTCGAGCCGCACCCGGTCGCCCCGCTTCAAGGCGATGCCGGAGACCTTGGACGGCAAGGCCTTTTCGGCCCCGTCACGGGTCAGTACGAAGCGGCCCCTCGCGCCGGGGCGGCCGCCGTTCAGGCCGTAGGGCGGGTAGCGGAACCGGTCGAAGCTGCCGGACAGCACGCCCCAGTCCGCATCGAGGCGCCATTCCCGCGCAAGCCCGAGGCCGCCGCGCCGCTGTCCGGCGCCGCCGCTGTCCGGGATCAGGCCGTAGCGGGTGAACACGACCGGGAACAGCGCCTCGCACATCTCCATCGGCGAATTGGCGAGATTGTGGAATCCGGCGGAATAGCCGCTGGCGCCGTCCGCTTCGGGGTGCGCGCCCCAGCCGCCGACCTCGATCTCGAAATAGACCCGCCGTTCGCCCGTCGCATCGGGCGCGGAGAGCGCCGCAACGTAGGATACTCCATAGTATGCGGCCGGGATCCGGTCGGGCGCGGCCGCGGCGAGCGCGCCAAGCACGGTCGTCACGATGCGGTGCCCCGTGGCCATGCGGTTCGCGACCGGCGCCGGCGCTTCGGCGCTGACGATCGTGCCGGGCTCGGCGATCACCTCGATCGGGCGGTAGGCGCCGGTGTTCGCCATGACGTCGCCGCCGGCCGCCATCAGGAGCGCACAGTAGACGCCGGACTTCGCCATGTTCAGCGTACAGTTGACCGGCCCCGGCGCCTGCGGCGCGGAGCCTGAGAGATCGACCGTCGCCCGGTCGCCGGCGATCGTGACCGTCGCCTTGATTTCGAGGCCGATGGCGTCCTGGCCGTCGTCGTCGACCAGGTCGCTGAAGGCGTAGACGCCGTCCGGCAATGCGGTGATGGCGGCCCGCATCGCGGCTTCGGACTGATCCAGGATCGCGTCCATCGCCCCTGTCAGCGCATCCGTCCCATAGCGGTCGGCGAGCCGCAGCACCGCGCGCGCCCCGACGTCGAGCGCGGCGAGCTGGGCCGCGACGTCGCCCGCGATCTTCTCGGGCTCCCGGCTATTGCGCCGAATGATGTGCAGCACGGCCTGATTCCGCCGGCCGCCTTCGACCAGCTTCAGCGGCGGCAGGCGCAGCCCCTCCTGAAAAACTTCCGTCGCGCCGGCGTAATAGCTGCCGGGCGCGCCGCCGCCGACGTCGACATGGTGGACGATGGCGGCGGAGATCGCGATGCGTTCGCCGTCGCGAAAAACCGGCTTGTAGGCGACGAAATCCGGCAGGTGCTGGCCGCCGGCATAGGGATCGTTGGTCAGGATGACGTCGCCCTCGCGCCAGTCGTCCAGCGGGATCCAGTTGGCGACGATTTCTTCCAGGCAGACCGACATGCTGTTCAGGTGAACCGGGATGCGCGTCGACTGGGCGATGGCGCGGCCGGCGCCGTCGAAGATCGCCGTCGAGTAGTCGAGCGTTTCGCGGACCACGGTCGAACGGGCGGTTCGCCAGATGGAGATGTTCATCTCCTCCGACGCCGCGGTCAGCGCATTGCGGATCACTTCGAGGCGAATGGGGTCGAGGCCGCCAGGAGAGGGCCCGGTCATCGTGCGATCCTTTCCGCGACGAGGTCGCCGGCGGCGGTCATCCGCGCGCGCCAGCCGTTCGGAATGGCGAGCGTCGTGAACGCCTCCTCGACGACGCAGGGGCCGTCGACCATTGCCCCCGACGCCAACGCCGTGCGTTCGTAGACCGGCGTTTCGCGCCATGCCGCGCCGTCCCAAACGTCGCGGGATCGGGCGGGCGCCGCCGCATCGGCGGTTTCGCGATCGACCTTGGCGAAATCGGGGTTCGGCATGCGCCCGATCGCGGCAAGCCGCAGCGTTGCAATTTCGACGGTATCGTCCGGGTCGGCATGGGCGAAGCGGCG
>DAINCG010000072.1:8556-12824 GCA_036732525.1 Pseudomonadota bacterium
GTCGGCGGAAAATTCGAATGCCCGATCCGCCGGCGCCACCCCGTCGCGGTCGAGCGCGGCCGCCGCCTCCAGGCGCAGCTCCTCCGCCAGCGCCGCCAGCGCTGCGACCGCCTCCGTCTCGCCGCCATTGTTCGCGGCGAGGCGGCGGGACCGGGCGAGGTCGTGGCGAAGGTCGGCGCCCAAAATGCCCCGCGCGGAGAGCGTCGAGGCGTTGGCGGGAAAGATGATCCGGTCGATCTCCAGCGCTTCCGCGATGCGCGCCGCGTGCAGGCCGCCGGCGCCGCCGAACGGCGCCAGCGCGAAATCGCTCGGATCGGCGCCCTTTTCGAACAGCGACAGACGGATCGCGTCGGCCATATGGGCGTCGGCCACTTCGAGCACGCCGTCGGCGGCGGCCTCGACGCCAAGGCCGAGCGGCGCGCCGATGTCCGTCTCAAGCGCGGCTGCCGCGCCGGCGCGGTCGAGCGGCATGCCGCCGCCGAGGAAAGCTTCTGCGTCGATCAGGCCGAGCGCGACATTTGCGTCCGTCACCGCGGGACGTTCGCCGCCGCGCCGGTAACAGACCGGCCCCGGCATCGCGCCCGCGCTCTCCGGGCCGACGCGAAGGCCGCCGTTTTCGACCCGCGCGATCGAGCCGCCGCCGGCGCCGATCGTCCGGATCTCGATCATCGGCAGGCGCACGGGCAGGCCGTCGATTTCGCCTTCCGGCGTCTGGCCAATCGCGCCGTCGCGGACGACCGCGATATCCGCCGACGTGCCGCCCATGTCGATGCCGACCAGATTGGCGATGCCGTGCCGCGCGGCGAGCGCCGCCATCGCCATCGCCCCGCCTGCGGGCCCTGACAGGAGCAGCTTCGCCGGCAGGCGCGCGGCCTCCGCCGGCCGGGCGACGCCGCCGTTCGACTGGACGAGGTAGAGCGGCGCATCGACGCCGATCGCCAGAAGGCGGCTTTCGACCTGTTCCAGATATCGCGACACGACCGGCTTCAGAAGCGCGTTGAGCGCCGTCGTCGAGAAGCGCTCGAACTCCCGAATCTCCGGGCTCGCTTCATGGGAGGCGGAAACGGCGAGCTCGGGCGCGGCGGTCCGGACGGCCTCCAGCGCCAGCAGTTCGTGCGTCGGATTGGCGTAGGCGTTCAGGAAGCAGACCGCCAGCGCCTCGACCCCCTCGTCGACCAGCCGGCGCGCGATCCGGGCGACCGCCTCTGGGTCGAGCGGCGTTTCGACCGCGCCGTCATAGCGGACGCGTTCGGCGACGCCGAGCCGCAGGCGGCGCGGGATCAGCAGCGAGCGTGGCTCGGCGACGAGGCTGTAGAGCGACTTCCGCATGTGGCGGCCGATCTCGAGCACATCCTCGAATCCGGACGTGGTCAGCATGGCGCCCTTGGGCAGCTTGCGTTCCAGGACGGCGTTCGTCGCGATGGTCGTGCCGTGCAGCAGAAGGCCGATGTCGCCGAGCGTGAAATCGAAGCGCTCCGCCGCCTCCGCGAGGCCTGTCGCGAGGCCGCGGGACGGGTCGTCCGGCGTCGACGGAGTCTTGTGCGCCGCGCCTTTTCCGCTTCGTTCGTCGAAGATTTCGATGTCGGTGAAGGTGCCGCCGATGTCGACGGCGATCCGAACGGGTTTCCGCGCCATCGGTGGAATCAGACCGACTTGTCGCCGGCCAGCCGGGCCGAACGCCCGACAAGACCCATGGCATGACGCATGAACATCCCTTTCAGATACGAGCTGCGCTGAACGGCGGCGAGCCCAAAGCGCCGCGCCTCCCGGACCGGCGGGATCGCGTTGGAAAACAGGCGGTTCAGGCTGTCGGTCGCCGCCGTCAGGCCGGCGACGTCGGGCAACCGTGCGGCGGCGTAGGCGCCAAGGACGTCGGGCGCGCCGGGATCGAGGCCGAGCGTCATCCGCTCGCCGACCCGTTCGGCGAGTTCGGCCGAATCGCGGATGCCGAGATTGAAGCCCTGGCCCGCGATCGGGTGGATCGCGCGTGCGGCGTCGCCGACCAGGGCGAGCCTAGGCGCCGTCATCCGTTCGGCGAAGGTCAGCCGGATCGGATAGGAGCCGATCGGCCCGACGGAAGCGACGTCGCCGAACGAGCCGCCGAACCGCCGGGCGAGCTCGCGGTCGAAGTCTGCGCGCGGCAGATCGAGCATGCGGCGGGCGAGGTCTTCCGCCTCGGTCCAGACGATCGACGAGCGGTGCGGGCCCGGGGCAGCGGGCGTGTCGTCGTCCGCCGCATCCGGCAAGGGCAGGATGGCGAACGGACCGCCGGGCAGGAACCGCTCATGCGCGACGCCGCCATGCGGTAGGGCGTGGGCCGCGGTCGCGACGATGGAGATCTGGCGGTAGTCGACGGTCCGCTCGGCGATGCCGGCCAGCTTGCGGAGCGGCGAATTGCGGCCGTCCGCGGCGACGACGAGGCGCGCGCGGACCAGGCCGCCGTCGCTCAGCCGGACCATGACGCCGTCGCCGCCGGCGTCGATGTCGACGACGGCGGCCTCCGGGCGGAGCGAAATGCCGGGCGCTGCCTGGACGGCGTCGAAAAGGCGGCGGCGCAACAAGGCGTTCGGCGTGATGCAGCCAAGCTCGCCCTCGTCGAGCGCGGCGCCGTCATAGTGCAGCCAGCGGGGGTCGTCGGCGTCGGCGATGCGGATTTCGCGAATGGCGCCGCCGACCCATGCCGGATCCCAGGCGCCGAGGCGGTCGAGGATGCGCATCGAGCCCTGCGCCACGGCCGTCGTGCGCCAGTCGTAGCTCGCGTCGGCGAGGCGCGCATAGGGCGCGGGGTCGACGAGAACGACGCGTCCGCCCCGTTCGGCCAGCGACAGGGCCGCGGTCAGGCCGTTCAGCGCCGCGCCGGCGACCAGGAAATCCGTGTGCTCGGCAGATTTGGCGACCTGTGTCATGGGCGGATTACATACGCGAAGCATCGATGGGCGCCAGAGGCGCAGACGCCGCAGCGGCGCGTAATTTCTAATCTGCCTAAAATTTATACATGCCTATAATTTAGGCACATGAAATTTGTGCAGGCGGATGTACGGGCGGAAAACCGCCGGGTTCGCGACTTGGCACACATCTTGAAGACATGCGACCGGGATGCGCCAGTTGGCTTCGGCGCCCGGTTTAGGAGACCAGCATGAAGATGGTTATGGCGGTTATCAAACCGTTCAAGCTCGACGAGGCGCGCGAAGCGCTGACGTCGATGGGCATACAGGGATTGACGGCGACGGAAGCGCGCGGGTTCGGCCGCCAGAAAGGTCAGACCGAAATCTACCGCGGCGCCGAGTACACGGTGAACTTTCTGCCCAAGGTGAAAATCGAGGTCGTGGTCGACGATTCCCAGGTCGATGGGGCGGTCGAGGCGATCCAGAAGGCGGCCAACACCGGCCGCATCGGCGACGGCAAGATCTTCGTCCTCGACGTCGCCCAGGCCGTCCGCATCCGCACGGGCGAGAGCGGCCCCGAAGCGCTTTAAGGAGAAACACGGATCATGTCTCGCAAACCCATTCTGACCGTCGCCGCCGGCCTCGCCGCCGCCGCGACGGCCTTGCCGGCGGCGGCGGCCGTCGACGCCGAAACCGCCTTCGTCTTCAACAGTTTCTCCTTCCTGGTGAGCGGCCTCGTGGTCATGTTCATGGCCGCCGGCTTCGCCATGCTGGAGGCGGGCCTGGTGCGGTCCAAGAACACCGCGACTATCTGCCTGAAGAACGTGGCGCTCTATTCGATTGCCGGCCTGATGTACTATCTCGTCGGCTATTCGCTGATGTACACCGACGTGAACGGCGGCTATGTCGGCTCGTTCAGCCTCTTCTACAACCCGTCCGACGCGGAACTCGCGCTGCTGGGCGCGGAAGAGAAGACGGCCGAACTGATCACGGCGGTCACCGACGCGGGCTACGCCTCGCAGTCCGACTGGTTCTTCCAGATGGTCTTCGTCGCGACCGCGGCTTCGATCGTCTCCGGCACGGTGGCGGAACGCGTCAAGCTCTGGCCGTTCCTGATCTTCACCGTCGTCCTGACCGCCATCATCTATCCGATCATCGGGTCCTGGGAGTGGGGCGGCGGCTGGCTGAACAGCGACTGGTACGTCGCGGCGTTCGGCTCCGAGTTCATCGACTTCGCGGGTTCGACGCTGGTGCACTCCACGGGCGGCTGGGCCGCGCTTGCCGGCGCCATCGTGCTCGGCGCGCGCAAGGGCAAGTTCGGTCCGAACGGCGAAGTCCGGCCGATGCCGGGCGCCAATCTGCCGCTCGCCACGCTCGGCACGT
>DAINCG010000072.1:12894-13343 GCA_036732525.1 Pseudomonadota bacterium
CAGCGCCGCCGACGCCTCCGCGATGGCGATCGTCTATACCAACACGAACCTCGCCGCGGCGGCGGGCCTCGTGGCGGCGATGATCGTGACCCAGGTGCGCTTCGGCAAGGTCGATCTCACCATGGCGCTCAACGGCGCGATCGCCGGCCTCGTCTCGATCACGGCCGGTCCGGACCTGCAGAACCACCTGTTGTCGATCATCGTCGGCGGCATCGGCGGCGTGCTGGTCTGCTTCGCGGTCCCGCTGGTCGACAAGTTCAAGATCGACGACGTCGTCGGCGCCATCTCGGCCCATCTGGTCGCCGGCATCTGGGGCACGCTCGCGGTCGGCATCTTCGGCGGCGGCTCGATCCTCGGCCAGCTTGTCGGCATCGTCGCGATCGGCGTCTTCGTCTTCGTCACCAGCTTCATCGTCTGGACGATCCTGAAGGCGACCGTCGGCATCCGGG
>DAINCG010000072.1:13357-14250 GCA_036732525.1 Pseudomonadota bacterium
CGAAGAGGACGAGGTCGCAGGCCTCGACCAGGCGGAGCTCGGTATGGAGGCCTACCCCGAATTCGGGCGCGGCTCCCAGACCATCTAAGCGTAAGTCAACTCTCTCTCCTCTAGCTCGGCCCGGGACGGCGACGTCCCGGGTCTTTTTTTGATTCAACGATCTATAGGGATTCATTCAGATTCTGCTTGCTATAGGGCGACCCGTTCCCATAGTTTCCGGTTCTGTTCGGATCTTGTCTGGAGGGCGTCCGCCTTGGCTTTGGCGATCGAAGCCGCGTCACACCCAAGATTCCTGCCGCCGCAGCTGCAGCGCTTCGTCAAGCTGCGCGCGCTGGAGCTGGCGGGCCTGGCGCTGTTGGGCGCGGCGGTCATCATGGCGACGGCGCTTCTGACCTACGATCCGCTCGATCCCTCCGCCAGCATGGCGAGCGGGCGGACGCCGACGAACTGGATCGGGGGCGCCGGCGCGGCGGCTGCCGACGCCGGCCTTCGGCTGCTTGGCGTGGCTGCGGGACTGGCGCCCCTCGCCGCCGCCTTCTGGGGGTTGCGGCTTTGCCTGCATCGGGCGCTGGGCCTGCTCTGGCTCCGGATCGCCTTGCTGCCGCTCGCCGCCATTCTTTCGGCCGCGGCCTTCTCCGCCTTGCCGACATTGCCGGGCTGGGCGGCGCGCTTGGCATGAGCGCGCTCAACAATGTCTGGCAACTGCTGCTGCGCTTCGCGCCGGACGCATCCGGCAATCTGGCGGCTGCGGTCGCCGGAGCGACCGCGGGCCTGCTCGCGTTCTGGTGCTGCGCGCCGCCGATCGGTCCGATCTGGCGGGCGGCGCGCTGGGTCGGCCGGGCGCTCGGCTGGACCTATAACCTGGGCGCCGGCGCCGCCGTGCGCGTCGCCGC
>DAINCG010000073.1:0-2406 GCA_036732525.1 Pseudomonadota bacterium
TCCGACCGGCGATGGTCTCGGGCGCCGGCCCGGAGGCCGCTTGGAAGGCGGCGCGGGACGCCCATCCGCCGGCCTTGCCGCCGATGTCGCCGGCCGTGCTGCGGCTTCTGGGCGTCGGCGCCGACGATCTGGCCGCCATTCGCAACATCGCCGCCAACTTCGCCCGCGTCTCGCCCGTCAACGTCGTGACCGGCGCGATGCTGGAGCCGCTGGTCAATGGGGCGCCGCCGCCATCCGGAGCGGGGTTCGAGCGGGATGACTGGACGCCGAAGCCGCCGATGCTGGCCGACATGCCGCCCTTGCCGGCGATGGACAGCCTTTCGGACGACCTCAAGAGCGCGCTCGATGCGCTGATGGTGCCGATCGGCGGTCAGCCCTTCCTGCCCGCGCTCTACCGGCAGTTCGCGCGATGGCCGGCGTTCGCGGGCTATCTCGCCGCGGTCATCCCGCCGCGCCGCGAGGACCCGATGGTCGTTGAAGCGGAAGCGCGCGCCATCGGGGGCATCGTGACGGCGGGCCGCATGCTTTTCGAGAAGCTCCCTGCTCCGGCGACCGACGCGCCGCCGCCGGACGCCAAGACCGCCAGCCTGATCAAGGAAGCGATCGAGCGCTACCGGAACACAAGCGCCGACATGATCTGCACCGGCCAGGCTCTCCTGATCGCGCTGCCCGACGAGATGTAGAGCGAAGCGGCCGGACGCCGTTAGGCGGCCGGCCGTCTGCAGAGCCTATGCGAGACGCTGATGCTCGGGCACGTCGATGCCCATGAAGCGGGCGGCGTTCAGGCCCAGGATCTTGGCGCGGGTCGTGTCTGAGATGCCGGGCATGGTCCGTTCGATCGCCTCGGCCGAATGCGGCCAGGTGCCTTCGTGGTGCGGGTAGTCGTTCGCCCACATGAAGTTGTCCGCGAGATTGTAGGGCTCGGCCAGGGCGAGGCCCGACGGGTCTTCCTGGAAGGTCGAGAAGCCGTGGGCGCGGTAGTAGTCGCTCGGCAGGCCCTGCAGCTTCGGGCGGACCCACATGTGATGCTTCCGGTAGGCCTCGTCCATCGCGTCCAGGAGCCACGGGACCCAGCCGATGCCGGCTTCGACGGTGGCGAAGCGGATCTTCGGGAACCGCTCCAGCACGCCCGAGGCGCAGAGATTGGCGACCGGCTCGATGGTCGGCGACAGGGAGTGGCTGACATAGTTGATGACCGCCCCGCCATTGCCCCGGGCGGCGCGCGGATCGCGGCCGGTCGAGACGTGGAAGGTGATCGGCATGCCGACCTCTTCGATCAGCCGGTACATCGGGTCGAAGTGGGGCAGGTTGTAGTTGACGTGATCGACGTCGTGCGAGCCCCAGATCGGCTTGCAGGGGAAGGAGAGGACGCGGAAGCCCATTTTGGCTGTCCGCTCGATCTCCGCCATGGCGCCTTCGAGGTCGCCGGTCGCGACGGACGCGACGGGCACGATCTTGTCCTGGTAGTCGCTGAACTGCTCCCAGGCCCAGTCGTTGAAGACCTTGCACATGGCGTTCGCGAACACCGGGTCCGGCGTCGCCCACATGGCGAGGCCCTTGTTCGGGAAAAGCAGTTCGACGTCGATGCCGTCCCGCTCGTTGTCCCGGACGCGTTCGGCCGGGTCGGCGCCCGCCTTTGAGCGGACCCAGTCCTCACCCTCGAAGCTCATGACGCGGACGCGGTCCGGCCGGTAGCCTTCGCAGTAGCGCCACTGCACGCCCTTGTCGTCGGTGACGATCCGGGGCGCGCGGTCGCGGTATTCTTTCGGCAGGCGCGTCGCCCAGAGGTCGGGCGGCTCGTTGGCGTGACAGTCGGTGGAGACCATGAAGTACTTCTTCGGGTCGTCCACGCGGGCGGTGCGCGCCCAGCCCTCGGCGCCGGGCGTCTCCAGCCGCCAGAGGTTCTCCTCGTTGATCTGCACGGTCTGCGCATCATCCATGGGGTCGTTCCTCCTTTGGTTCGGTTATTTCAGTCGCCATTGCACGAGCGTATGCGGCGGGTCGGCGTCGGCATGATGCTCGAAAACCGCCTCGACGGCCGCGCCGATCTCGACCGTCTGCTTCGGGTCGCCCAGGAGGTTGCCGATCATGCGGATGTTGTCCGCGTGCGGCAACTCCACCAGCACGACGATGTAGGGGCCGTGGTCCTTGAGCGCCGGGTGAACCGGATGCCAGGGCCGTTCCCAGCTGTAGATGCGGCCCTCGGGCGCGACCTCGGTCCATTTCAGGTCGAAGGAATGGCAGGAATGGCAGATCCACTCCGGCCCCCAGACCCAGGTCCCACAGCCATTGCAGCGCTGGACCATCAGGCGTTCTTGCTGGACGCCCTCCCAGTAGGGGCGGGAGAGGTCGTCGTTCTCCGGAACGGGGATCGGCAGGCCCTCAGGCAGATGGCGGGTCATAGGG
>DAINCG010000073.1:2416-4821 GCA_036732525.1 Pseudomonadota bacterium
AGCCGAAGATACAGTTGGAGACAGGCGTCACCATCGGGCCCGCAATCACCATGGAGACGTCCGCGTCCGGGACTTGGGCGGTCGACGCGCCGCGCAATTGCCGCACGGCCTCGATCTGCAGTTCGAGGCCGTGCATGTAGCATTCGGCGAGATTGCCGCCGCTGGTGTTGAGCGGCAGCCTGCCGCTCGGCGCAAAGAAATTCTCTTTCCGGAAGAAGTCGTTGACCTCGTCCGGCTGGCAGAAGCCGTGCTCGACGATGCTCATCATGACGCCGCCGGTGAAGTTCTCGTAGGACTGCAGCACGTCCACCTCCGCCGGCTTGACGCCCGCCATCTCGTAGAGCCGGGGCGCCACCGTCGCGAAGTTGGAGGAGGCGTAGTTCGGGTGGTTGTGGCTCGGCGCGCCGCAGCGATGGTCGGAGCCGCCGGCCGCGCCCAGGATGTAGGCCGGCTTGTGCGGCAGATCCTTCGCCCGGTCGGCCGCGACGATGATGATCGCCGCCGCGCCGTCGTTCTCCATGCAGCAGTCGTAGAGCCGCCAGGGCTCCACGATCCAGCGGGAGGCGTCGTATTTCGCCTCGTCGAGCGGGCGGCCGTGCATGACGGCGCGCGGGTTCGACTGGGCGTGGTGATAGGAGGCGAGGGAGATCGCGCGCAGCGCGTCGTGCTTGACGTCGTGGTCATGCATGAAGCGCATGCACTTCATGGCGTAGCGCTGGCCGGGCGACATCAGGCCGTAGGGGGCCTGCATCGCCATGTCGCCGGAGATCGTCTTGACCGCCTGGCCCTGGCCGAAGCGCGCGAACTGGCCCTGGGCAAGCGCGCGGAAGACGACGACGCAGTCGGCGAGGCCCGTCGCGACCGCCGCCGCGGCATTGCCGATCGCGGCTGCGCCGCCGCCGCCGCCGCCGCCCCACTGCATGTTGGAAAAGCGCAGCTCCTTCGTGCCGAGCGCGGCCGCGATGCGCGAGGGATCGTTCCGATCGTTCGAATATGACGCGAAGCCGTCGATGTCCTTCGGGTCGATCCCGGCATCCTTCGCCGCATTCAGGATCGCCGTCAGCGCCAGCTTGAATTCCGGATCGGGCGACTGGCCGTGCTTGTAATAGGTCGTCTCGCCGATACCGGCGACGACCGCAGCGCCGCGCAGCGTGCGTCTCGACAATGCGGTTTCCTCCCCTAAATTTGGAGCGATGCTAAGCTACCTAACAATTAGCTGTCTAGCTTTATCCGCTGTCCGCCGCGACCTGCTATCATGCGCCGGTCGAAAGCACGGAAGGAGCGACTGGATGCGACATTCCGTGCTGGCGGCGATTGTTTCTCTGGTCGGGTTTGCGACGGCGCCGGCCAGCGCGGCGGACCTGCCGCTGATCGACGCCCATATCCATTACAGCCATGACGCCTGGGACATGCTGCCGCCGGAGGCGGCGGTCGCCGCGCTTCGCGAGGCCGGGCTGAAGCGGGCGTTCGTCTCCAGTTCGAACGACGACGGCACCCTGAAGCTGCATGCGATCGCGCCCGACCTGATCGTGCCGGTGCTGCGCCCCTATCGTCGGCGCGGCGAGATCTCGACCTGGCATGGCGATCCGACCGTCGCGGACATGGTGGAGGAACGGCTCGGCCGGAACCGCTATGCCGGCATCGGGGAGTTCCACGTCTTCGGCGCCGACGCCGACAAGCCCGTCGTCCGGCGCATCGTCGAGCTGGCGAAGCGCGAAAAGATTTTCCTGCATGCGCATTCCGACGCCGACGCGGTCGACCGCATCTTCCGCCAGGACCCGGAGGCCAGGGTGCTCTGGGCGCATTCCGGCTTCACGACGCCGGAGGCGGTTTCCGCGATGCTGGCGAAGCACAAGAACCTCTGGGCGGACCTGGCGTTCCGGTCGGAACATGGCGCGGACGGCAAGGTGGATCCGGAGTGGCGGAAGGCGTTTCTGGCCTTTCCGGACCGCTTCATGATCGGGACGGACACCTTCGCGCCCGAGCGCTGGTACTACGTCGCCGAGCACGCGAACTGGTCGCGCGCATGGCTCTCGGACCTCCCGGCCGACGTCGCCGAACGGATCGCCTGGAAGAACGCGGCGGAGTTGGCGACATGGGCGCTTGGCGGCTAGCGGCGGCGTTCATCCTGGCGCCGGCGACGGCCGGAGGCCGACGGCCACAGTCGCGCGGACCGGCATAGTATCGCCTTTCGACTGGAGCCATCGCCGCCGCTGCTTGGCCAACCATTTGCCGTTGTAGCCCAGGTCTGCGGCCCGGATGGCCCGGCCGCCGGCCCGCTCGAAATCGACGCTGACATGCCGGAGCATCGTCACGGTATGAACTATCGGCCGGAGATGCTTCGCATCGGCGACGGGCGCTGGCGGGCGGAGGGGCTGCTGTTCCATATGCCGGGATTCTGGCGG
>DAINCG010000073.1:4915-8770 GCA_036732525.1 Pseudomonadota bacterium
CCGAGCGGGAGCGCCAGGCGATCATGGCGCATGGCCCCTGGCCGCCGCCGATGCGCCCCGACCCCAGCAATAAGTGGTCCGGCAGTCCTGCGGTCGTGCTGTTCGGCGAAACGCTCTTCCACGACGCCCGCCTGTCGGGGACGGGCGACGTCGCTTGCGCGACCTGTCATGATCCGGCGCGCGCGTTCGCCGACGGCCGTCGGATCGCGATGTCCGCGGCGGGGGACGGACGCAAACTCTTCCGGAATACACAATCGCTCTGGAACGTTCGCTTCAATCGCTGGTTCGGCTGGGGCGGCGCCGTCGATACGCTCTGGGGCGCCAGCATCCGGCCGATCCTGGCGTCGGACGAGATGTCCGGAGACAGCGGTCGGACGCGGCGCCTGCTGACCGCCGATGCGCGCCTCGGCGCACTTTATGAAGCGGCGTTCGATCGCCGGCCCGAGATGGCCAACGAGATCGATCTCGTCGTCAATGTCGGCAAGGCGCTTGCGGCCTACCAGGAAACCCTCGTTTCGCCCCGGAGCGCGTTCGACCGGTTCCGTGACGCCCTCGCGACGGGGGACGCGGCCGGGATCGAGGCCTATCCGGCGGCCGCGAAGCGCGGGCTTCGCATGTTCGTCGGCCGCGGCCGCTGCAATCTCTGTCATGTCGGCGCACTTTTCACACATGGCGAGTTCGAGGATGCGGGCGTTCCCTATTTCATCGGCCCCGGCAAGGTCGATCCGGGCCGGCATGCCGGCCTGAAGGCGTTCGCACAATCGGATTTTCGTGGCGACGGGCGGTATTCCGACGCGCCGGACAGTCCCGCCGCGCGGCTCGCCGCCGCCGCGCGCATGCCGCACCGGGACTTCGGCGCTTTTCGCGTGCCCTCGCTGCGCCGCGTCGCCTTGACCGCGCCCTACATGCATGACGGCAGCCTCGCGACGCTGGAAGACGTGGTGCGGCATTATTCGGAACTGGACGAGGCGCGCCTGCATGCGGACGGCGCGGCGATCCTGAGGCCGCTGCGGTTGTCGGACCGGGAGGCGGCGGACCTGGCTGCGTTTCTGCGATCGTTATGAGACCGCGGGAAGATTGCGTCCGCCGCCGATCCGTTGCACTTTCCGCCTGCCGGGGGACGGCCCGTCCGGGCAAGGTCCCGACATGGCGGATTTCGGGCCTCGAATCGGGCCCAGGGCACTAGGGGCGCGCGATGAGCATTCTGAGCGACGCCGGCCGCAAGCACGTGCAGGACATCGCAAGTCGCTACGGCGTCAGCGCCGATGCGGTCGAACATCTTCTCCTGGCCGTCGTCGCCGGGCACGGCACGCAGGCGCAGTTCAACCATCCGGACATCGGCGGCATGGGCCAGTGGTCGCAGGGCGGCATGACGATGGTCGGCGACATGTTCAACAATGCCCTGAAGGCGCAGGTGGACGGCGTCTGTTCGGAGTTGAGCGCGCTCATTCAGGCGGGCGGCATGCTCCGTCCGACATCGAGCCAGTCGCAATCCCAGTCGCAGGGCGGGAGCGGCGTCAGCCTGTTCGTGCCGGGTTCCGGCGCCGGCGGCGCCTGGTGGCCGGAGGAACTCGGCCAGCCGGCTTCGACGGGCGCGCAGAACAACATGCGCTATGCCTATTTTCCGGCGGAGCGCCGGCTCGCGATCGACGTGGGCGGTCGCGTGACCGTCTACGATTCCAAGGACCACCAGATCGGCGGCTTCTCGCAGCAGCAGAGCGGCGACCAGTCCCTGACCTTCACGTCGCAGTATGGCGTGGTGCCGGTCTCCTCCCTGGAGGTCGTCCGGCCGAAGTCCGAGACGGCCGCAGCGCCGTCGCCGCGACCGGAGCCGCCGGCGCCCGAGGCCGAACCGAGGCGCGAGCCGGAACCTCCGCCAGCGCACGTCGCCGCGGCGCCCGCGCCGGCCCCGCCGCCGTTCGAAGAACCGCCCGCGGTCGAACGTCCTCGCGCCGCCGCCGGGTCGGACGACGACATCTTCGCCAAGATCGAACGGCTGGCGGCCCTGCACGACAAGGGCATCCTGACCGACAAGGAGTTCGAGGCGAAGAAGGCCGACCTGCTCGACCGGCTTTAGTCGTCCGCGCCGTAGAGCGTGCTTTCGACGCCGTAGTAGTTGTTCCAGGCGAACCAGTAGCCGAGGCGGCCGGCCACGCGGGGGAGGCGGGCGCCGTCGGGACCGGTCAGCGCGTCCTCCGTGACCAGCCATTCGCCCCCGGTAGTCTTGAGGACTCCGGGGCGATCGGTCGCCATGAAGGTGCGGTCGCCGCGCGCATAGGCGCGGACGGTCCGGGTCGCGGCGTCGCCGACCAGGACGAGGTTCTGGACGCCGACCGCGTCGTTGATGACCGGTTCGTTCGCGAACGCCGCGACCGGCCAGGCCCTGGCCGCGCCGACGCCCAGCACGCCGAAGACGAAGTCCTTCCGCTTCGCCACGCTCTCGTCGCCGACGATCGCCGGAAACATCAGGTCGGGGCTCGCGAAATACTCCCGGTAGACGACGCCGGAGCCGTAGTCGCGGTCGTATCCGGTTTCGAGCGACAGAACCTGCGTGTCGGGATGGAGGCGCTTCCAATCCGCCCAGGCCATGGTGGCGACCGGGCGGATCTTGAGTTCGATGCCCGAGCCGCGCAGCGGCCCCATGACCGGCTTGCCGGTGAACTGGTTCCAGAGGCTGTCGGTCTCCCGGTCGAACATCAGCTTGTTGGACCGGTAGAGGAAGCCGGACGAGCCGAAAACGAGCGGCGCCGCCCGGCCCTCGATCTGGGTCTCGTAGAGGATCGCGGCGCCGCAGAGCGTGCAGTAGGCGAGGGCCACGGGCACGCCGCCGATGGTCTCGTTGAACATCTCGTGCCAGCCCATGATGCGAAGCGGGTAGGCGCGGGCGTCGCCATTGATCTCGATGCCGAAGACGAGGTCGTCGTCCTTGAGGTAGGCGGCGTCGCCGACCGGGATAAGCTTCGGGTCGTCGAGCGCGGGGATGCCGTCGACGCGCACGCCGCCCCAGACGATCTCCTCCAGGCGGATGTCCATGTTCTCCGGCAGGCTGCGCTCGCCGCCGAGGAAGCGCATGAACGCCGGGTCGATACGGGAGAGCACTTCGAGCTTGATGTCTCGGTAGCTCGGATGCGCGGGGTATTCCGGATGCGCCTCGATCCAGGTCATCAGGCCGCCCCAGTCGAGGATCGGCTCGCCGGCGATGCCGCTCGCGCCTTCGATGATGAGCGGGTCGAGGCGCCGGTAGCGCATCGCGAGGGCGAGGGCGGGCAGCGTTTCCTTGCCGCCGCCGGCGCGCAGGCGCGCGATCGCGGCGTCGGAATCGAGCGGCGGCGCGAACACGACCTCCCGGCTGGCGCGCGCCGTTTCTTCGTCCGACAACTGCGCCGCGTCGGCGGTCGTCGCGAGGCCGAGCGCGAGCAGCGCTGCGAGGAAAAGGCGGGTCGGCATGGCGTCGCTCCCGGTCATGCTGCCGGACATATTGGCGGACGCGGCGTCCGTTGCGCGTCACAAGGGCGTCACAAGACCGTCAGTAGGCGAGGTTCAGGATCTCCATCACCTGGTCGGCCGTCCGGATCGGCTTCGGGTTGGAGAACGTCCAGTCGTCGAGCAGGCAGTTCTCCGCGAGTTGCGGCAGCTGGTTCTGCGAGACGCCGACTTCGCGGAGCGTGCGCGGCATGCCGAGGCCCGAGATGAAGCCGTCGACGACTTCCGACGCCGGCTTGCCGGGCGCGCCGAGCGCCGCCGATATCTCCGCCTGCCGCGCGCCGTTCACGCTGGCGTTCCACTCGAGGACATAGGGCAGCATCACGCAGGAGGTGTGGCCGTGCGGCACGTCCGCGCTGCCGCCGAGGATGT
>DAINCG010000073.1:8780-13135 GCA_036732525.1 Pseudomonadota bacterium
ACTTGCTGCGCAACAGACGCCACCGCCGCAAATTGCCGCCGAGGATGTGACCGATGGCGTGGCTGGCGCCGAGCCGGGCGCCGGTCACGACGCCGGTCATCGAATGCCAGGCGCCGATCAGGCATTTCAGCCGGGCGTCCATGTCCGCCGGATCGGCCTTCACGCGCGGCAGGCCCTCGCCCAACAGGCGAAGCGCCTGCAGCATCGGGCCGTCCAGATAGTCGTTCGCGTCGATCGAAAGAAACGTCTCGACGGCATGGTCGAGCGCGCGCACTCCGGTCGACAGGAACAGCCATT
This sequence comes from Pseudomonadota bacterium, assembly GCA_036732525.1. Lineage (GTDB taxonomy): Bacteria > Pseudomonadota > Alphaproteobacteria > Bin95 > Bin95 > VMCJ01. Next base: position 9,078 of record DAINCG010000073.1, read on the forward strand.
CTGGCGTGTGGCGGGTGATCGCCGGGTCGAGGATGACGGTCGCGGGCGCCAGGCCGGGGCTGACATAGCTCTGCTTCAGCTTGACCCGCGTGTCGGTGATCCCGGCGCGGGCGTTGAACTCGCCGCCGGAAAGCGTCGTCGGCACGCAGATCAGCGGCATGTCGGGCGGCTCGTATTGCGGGAAGTGGCGCACGCCCGTCTCGTCGACACGGGTGCGGAACGCCTCCATGCCGTCGACATCCGTGATGTCGTGCTTCAGGCAGATCGTGACCGCCTTGCCGCCGTCCGTCGCCGAGCCGCCCCCAACGGTCGCCAGCAGGTCGGCGCCTGCGTCGCGCGCCGCGGCGGCGCAGGCGACGACCGCGTCGCGCGGGCTGTGCGCCGGCATATGGTCAAAGCGCCCGGCGTAGCGGGGTCCCAGCGCTTCGGCGATCCGGTCGATCTCCGGCGTTTCGCGGTTGAGCGTCCGGCTCGCCAGCAGAAAGACACGTTCGGCGCCTCGCGTCTCGGCCTCCCGCGCCAGCGCCTCGGCCGCGGGTTCGCCGAAGACGACCCGCTCCATCTTCGTGAAGTTGATCCTGCCGCGCTGCATTTCGGCCGCTCCCCCCAATGTTTCGGCGCGGATACCACCCCCGCGCCGCTTGGTATAGGCTTCGCCGTAAAAGTGCGTGGGAGAGGAGACCGGCGATGGATTTTGGCGTCTTCAACCTGTTGCAGCATCGCGACCGGAGCATTCCGCCCCTCCAGGTCATCCACGAGGCCATGGAGCACGTGACGCTCGCCGAGGATCTCGGCTTCAGCCGCGTCTGGTTCGCGGAGCATCACTTCTCCAACTACAGCCTCTGCCCGTCGCCGCTGATCATGTGCGCACAGGCGGCCGCGAAGACGGAGCGTATTCGCGTCGGCAGCGCGGTCCTCATCCTGCCGCTGCATGCGCCGGCCCGCGTGATCGCCGAGATCGCGCTGGTCGACGCGCTCTCCGGCGGCCGTCTCGACGTCGGCGTGGGCAGCGGCTACCAGAATTACGAATTCCAGCGTTTTGGCGCCGACATCTCGAAGAACAAGCTGATGTTCAACGAGATCCTCGACATGATCGACCGGGGCCTGCGCGAGCCGACCTTCTCCTATGCCGGCGAGCACTTCACCCTGCCGCAGACGGCGATCAACGTCCGCCCCGTGCAGCAGCCGCGCCCGCCGATCTGGATCGCCGGCGCCGATCCCAACAGCCACCGGCGCTGCGCCCGCGACGGCTTCGTGCCGTTCATCTCGGGCGGCATCGGCAGCGCTGCGGCCGTCCGCCGGGTGCGCGACCAGGTGGAGGAGTGCTATCGGGCCGAGGGCAAGGATCCCACGAACATTCCGCTCGGCGTGCTGCGGTTCGCCTGCGTCAGCGACGATCCAGCGGTGATCGACCGCTATGTCGACGGCGCCCGCTTCCAGCGCCGCCTCGCAATGTCGCTGCGATCCCGCCGTGAGACCATGGTCGACGACTACATGGTCGACGAGGTTCCGTTCGACGGCGAAAGCTCGCTGGAGGAGATCCGGAACAGCCTGGTCGTCGGCAATGCCGAACAGGTCGCCGAGAAGCTTTGCGCCGAGATCGAGCTCTACGGCCCGCGTCACATGAACATCTACTTCGCCGTCGGCGACATGCCGAACGCGGCGGTGAAGACCTCGATGCGCCTGTTCGCGGAAAAGGTGATCCCGCTGATCGAGACGCATTTCGGCAAGCCGCTCGCCGAAATTTCCCACGCCCCGATGCCCGCGCTCCGGCGCGAAGCGGCGGAGTAGGGCCCGTGCCGAAGATCGCCTTCGAACTGAACGGCGCGGCCGTGACGGCGGACGCGCCCGACGACAAGCCGCTACTCTACGTTCTCCGGAACGATTTCGACTGCAAGAGCGTGCGCTTCGGCTGCGGTCGACGGCCGGAAGGCGCTCGCCTGCACGCTGCCGACCGGCGCGGTCGCCGGCAAGGCGGTCTTGACCGTCGAAGGTCTGGGCGACGCCGCGAATCCGCACCCGATCCAAGAGGCCTTCCTGCAGGAGCAGGCAGGCCAGTGCGGCTATTGTCTGTCCGGTCTGATCATCGCGACCAAGGCGCTGCTTGACGGCAATGCGGCGCCGAGCCGTGAAGAGACCATCGCAGCACTCGACGATCACCTGTGCCGCTGCGGCGCCCATGTCCGCATTCTGCGCGCGGTCGACGCCGCGGCGGAGGCGCTGCGATGACGAACCTTCCGGCAAGTCTGACGACCAACCCACGTCTCGACCGCTGGATCGCCTTCCTGCCCGACCGGACCGCCCGCGTCGCCTCCGGCAAGGTGGAGATCGGGCAGGGCATCGTGACCGCGCTCCGCCAGATCGCGGCCGAGGAACTCGACCTGCCGCTCGACCGGGTCCGCGTCGCCTCGGGCGATACGGATATCGGGCCGAACGAGCTCTACACCACGTCCTCGCTCTCGATCATGGTCTCCGGCGCCTCGATCCGCCTGACGGCGGCGGAGGCAAGGGGCCGGCTGACGGAACGGGCGGCGCTCAGGTTGAACTGCGCGCCGGAGGACCTGACCGTCGATGCCGGCCGCTTCATGCTGAACGGCGAGGCGACCGCGCTCGACTATTGGGACGTGGCGGGCGAGATCGACTGGAAGACCACGGTTACGGCCGGCTGGCCGACGAAGGCGCGCGCGGACTACGGGGTCGTCGGTCGGAGTTCGCCGCGCGACGACCTGCCGGCGAAGGTCGCCGGCGGGGGCTTCCTGCATGACCTTGCGCCCGAGGGCGTCTTGCACGCCCGGGCGATCCGACAGCCGCTGCCGGGCGCCGAGCTCGCGAGCCTGGACGAGGCGGCGATTCGGAAGGCCGGAGCCGGCGCCGTCGAGATCGTGCGCCGCGCCAACTTCGTCGCCATCGTCGGCGACGACGAATGGGCGGTCGAGAAGGCAGCGGAGGCCGCGCCCGCGCATGCCAAGTGGAAAGGCGGCCGACCGCCGGGCCCGCCGGCCGCCGCCGATCCGAAGTCCTTCCCGGACCAGCCCGCCATCGACATCTATTATGGCGAGCCGTCGCCGGAGGCGTGTCCGTCGGGCGACGTCGTCGAGGTCCAGGTTACCCGGCCCTATGTGGCGCATGCCTCCCTCGGTCCCTCGGCCGCGCTGGCGAAATATGCGGACGGGCGGCTCGAGGTCCGATCACACGGTCAGGGCATGCATCCGCTCCGCACCAATCTCGCCGTCGCCTTGGAGATGGACGAGGCGGCGATTCATGCTGTCCACGCTGACGGTCCCGGCTGCTACGGCCACAACGGCGCGGACGACGCCGCGCTCGACGCCGCCATCGTCGCCTTGGCCCGACCCGGTCGCTGGGTCCGGGCGCAGTGGCGACGCGCGGAGGAGTTCGGCCATGAGCCGGTCGGCCCCGGCATGCTCGTCCGGATCAAGGCGATCGTCGGCGGGGACCGCAAACCGCTCGACTGGATGGCCGACGTCTACAGCCCCGTGCACGTCCAGCGTCCCGGCGCACCCGGCGTCGTCATGCTGGGGGCGCAGGCGCTCCGGCCGCTGCCGCCCTGGGGGCCGCCGAGCGATCCGCCGCCCGAACGCGGCTATGGCGGACCGCGCAACGCCTTTCCGCTCTATGGCGTCGGCGCTGTCCACGTCCGGCATCACTTGATCGAGAAGGCGCCGGTGCGGACGTCGGCGCTGCGGGGCCTCGGCGCGCTGCCGAACGTCTTCGCCATCGAAGCGATGATGGACATGCTGGCGGCGCGCGCGGGCCAGGACCCGGTCGCCTATCGCCTGGCGCTCCTCGACGATCCGCGCGCACGCACCGTGCTGGAGAAGACCGCGGCCATGGCCGGCTGGGCCGACCGCGGCGGCGGCGGCGACGGCGAAGGCTGGGGCGTCGGCTTTGCACGGTATAAGAACATCGCCGCCTATGCCGCTGTTATCGCGCATGTTTCCGTCGACGAAGAGGTCAAGCTGAAGGGGCTGTGGACTGCCGCCGACGCCGGCCTCGCGATCAATCCAGACGGCATTCTGAACCAGCTTGAAGGCGGCTGC
>DAINCG010000073.1:13165-14178 GCA_036732525.1 Pseudomonadota bacterium
AAGAGGTCCGTATCGAAGGCAACGCCATTACGTCGCTCGACTGGGAAAGCTATCCGATCCTGCGCTTTAGCGACCTGCCGCCGATCGAGGCCGCGCTGATCGACAGGCCGGACGACCCGTCGCTCGGCGTCGGCGAATGCACCGTAGGGCCGACGGCCGCCGCGATCGGCAATGCCGTCGCCCACGCGCTTGGCCGGCGCATTCATGACATGCCGCTCAGCCGCGAGCGCATTATGGCGACGCTGCTGGCGTCCTGATCCACTGAAGATTTCGCGTTTGAAGGAGGCATTTCGCCCATGAACCCCGTGCTTGGCCTGGACCACTGCATCATCGCCGTCGAGGACCTGGAGGGCGCCCGCAAGGACTATGAGCGTCTGGGCTTCACGGCCGCGCCGCTCGGCAACCATCAGAACCGGGCGACGGCAAACCACTGCCTGATGTTCCCGGAGACCTATCTGGAGCTCCTCGGCGTCAATGAGCCGGAGAACCCGGACGGCGGCCTGCGTGACGCCTTGAAGGCCAGAGGCGAGGGCCTGCACCGGCTGGCGCTCGGCACGCCGGATGCGGACGCCGTCAAGGCGCAGGTCGAGGCGCTCGGTGTGCGCACCGACGGGCCAGCCGACCTGGCGCGGCCGTCGAAGGAGCCGGAAGGCATGGTCCGGTTCCGCAATCTCTGGCTCGACCCGCGCGACCTAGCCGACATCCCGGTCTTCATGTGCGGCCACAAGACGCCGGAACTGATGCGGAACACGCGCCTCGTGACGCACGCCAACGGCGCCAATCGGTTCGCCGGCGTGACCGCACTGGTCGCCGATCCGATGGCGACGGCCCAGGCGCTCGCCAAGCTGTTCGGCAAGGACTCCTATCGCGAGACCGGCTACGGGGCCGAGATCGACACGGGCCGCGGCTTCATCCGCCTGGCGACCGACTCAAGCATCGGCGATGCGCATCCGGGCGTCGCGCCGCATCCGGCGGCGGTGCGGCCGATCTGGCATGTGCTGTCGATCGGCGTC
>DAINCG010000074.1:0-9008 GCA_036732525.1 Pseudomonadota bacterium
GTGCGCATCGCCAACGGCATGGACTATGGCGACTTCCTCGGCACGCAATTGCATCCACGGGACACCGGCGGCTCCATGCTGGAGGTCGACCGGCAGGCGGGCGACGTCGTGGACGGGGCCTGGCATCCGGCCGGCGACGACTGGGAGCGGCACGTTCGGACGGACCGGATCGTCGCGATGACCGGATGCACGCTCCAGAGCGAAGATCGTGCCCGGCTCGCCGATCGCTGGGGCGCGATCCTGTAGCGGCCGCCCGTGCCGATCGACCGCGACGGCTTCCGCATCCGGCTCGACAACGGCGCGATCGACGTGACGGCGCCCCAGGACGACCGCGGCGAAGGCTTGATCGCCATAAGTCTCAAGACCGCCGCGCCGGCCGCCCTGCTGGCGGCCGCCAAGGCGCGCGGCTTGTCAGCCAATGGCGGACGGGTCACCATCTGCGGCACACACTTCGACCTTTCCTGACCCGCCGAAACCAGCCGAGAGACCATGAGCGCAGGCGAACGACTGCCGGGCACGCCCGTACCGATGCACACGTGGACAGGCGCGGATGGCCTGACGATTGCGGGCGATATGTGGGGGCCCAAGTCCGGCCGGCTCGTCATGCTGCTGCATGGCGGCGGCCAGACGCGGCATGCCTGGAAGGGCGCCGGCGAGACCCTGGCGGCCGCAGGCTATCGCGCCATCGCGTTCGACGCCCGCGGCCACGGCGACTCGGGCTGGGCCGAGCGGGCGGAGGATTACATCGCCGACAAGATGGTCGAGGACCTGAAGGCAATTATCCAGGCGGAAGGCGGCGACCAACCGGCGCTGGTCGGGGCGTCGATGGGAGGCGGCACCAGCCTGCTCGCCGTCGGCGAAGGCCGGATCGACGCATCGGCCCTCGTCCTGGTCGACATGGCCCCCAAGGTGGAGCCGGAAGGAGTCGCCAAGATCCAGGCCTTCATGAACCAGAAGCCCGAGGGCTTCGACAGCCTGGAAGAGGTGGCGGAGGCGATCGCCAACTACCAGCCGCACCGCAAGCGACCGCGCAATCTCGACGGCCTCGCCAAGAACGTGCGCCTCGGCGCCAACGGCAAGTATGTCTGGCATTGGGACCCGAAGCGGCGCCAGGCGCGGTCGAACGCCCACGGCATCCGCGACTACCGGCAACAGCTCTCCGACGCCGCCGACAACCTGAAACTTCCCACGTTGCTGGTCCGCGGCGGCCTTTCCGACGTATTGAGCGAGGACGGAGCCCAGTCCTTCCTGAAACAGTGCCCGCATGCGGAATATGTCAGCGTCAAGGACGCCGCCCACATGGTGGCCGGCGACCGCAACGACATCTTCGCGGGTTCCGTCGTCGAGTTCCTGAAGCGCGTCGCGCCGCCGCAATAGGCTGGACTCCCGCGCGCCACGCGTTAAGTCAGGGCGCTTGACGATTGGAGACACACGGTTTGACCGCGCGAGCCCTGCCCCACGGCCATCCCGACTTGCCGCCTCGGAAAATTGGCGTGCTTCTACTGAACCTCGGCACGCCGAACGGGACCGACTATTGGTCGATGCGGCGCTATCTTTCCGAGTTCCTGTCCGATCCGCGCATCATCGAACTGCCGAAGGCGCTTTGGCAGCCGATTCTGCAGGGCATCATCCTGACGGTGCGGCCTGGCCGATCCGGCAAGGCGTATGCCAAGATCTGGAACAGCGAGCGGGACGAGAGCCCGCTGCGCACCTATACCCGCGCGATCGCCGAGAAGATGTCAGCCGGCATGGCGGCCGACCGCCCCGAAGTCGTGGTCGACCACGCCATGCGCTATGGCGACCCGTCGACCGGGTCCGTCATCCGCAAGATGATCGCGTCGGGGTGCGACCGCCTGCTGCTCGTGCCCCTTTATCCGCAATACAGCGCCGCCACGACGGCGACCGCGTGCGACCAGGCCTTCCGTCAGTTAATGCAGGAGCGATGGCAGCCGGCTGTGCGCACGGCGCCCGCCTGGTATGATGATCCGGAGCATATCGACCTCCTCGCGCAGTCGGTCGAACGCGCCTATGCACGCCTGGACGCCGAGCCGGACGTTCTGGTCGTATCATTTCACGGTCTGCCGAAGGAGTATTTCGAGAAGGGCGATCCCTACCACTGCCATTGCGCCAAGACCGCCCGCCTGCTCCGCGAGCGGCTCGGCTGGCCGGAAGATCGGCTGATCATGGCGTTTCAGTCTCGGTTCGGACCGAAGGAGTGGCTGCAGCCCTATGCCGACGAGACCATTCGCGACCTCGCCGCCAGGGGCAAGAAGCACGTCGCGATGATCTCGCCGGGATTTGTCGCCGACTGCGTCGAAACGCTGGAGGAACTCGCCATCGGCCTCGAGGAAGAGTTCCACGCGGCCGGCGGCGAGACCTTCACCTACATCCCCTGCCTCAACGACGACGACGACCATGTCGCCTTCTTACGCCGCCTTGTTGAGCGCGAGTTGGGGGGATGGATTTGACCTCCGTGGTCAGGCGCCCAATTCGCGCTGGACGCGGTTGAAGCGGAGGGTCCGCTCCTGGTCGGAGCGATGCCGCGGACGGCGGAAAAGGGCCTCCGCCTGCGCGCTCAGACGCTCGCCGGAGCGGCGTCCGATCCTCTGAAAAGCTTCCGCGCGCAAGGCGTCCGCCCGACGCATTCGTTTCAGTCGATCAGTCATGGCTTCGCCTCCTTTTGGCTGCGTACGCCACGGATGTGGGCGCCGAAGGCCGGGTTGTCGACCCCCGGCGCCCGATCGTCATATTTTTCAGATCACTCGGGAAATGAACAGCTTAGGCAATTATTTTCGCATATTCATCAAGGCGCTGCAGGATCTCGTCGCGCGTCCCGTCCGGAATTTCCAACAGGGCGCGGAAGATGCCGGCGTCCGCGTATTCGGCCAAAGTCTGCTTGTCGGCCTTGGTGCGGAACGTCGTAACGGACAGCGTCGCCATGTCCCGGCCAGCTTCGTCGGCGAACCGCTTCAGCCGCGCAATCTGCTCGGCCGGGTCGAAGCCGGACCAGGGGCGCGGATACCAGCCGTCGCAGTAATCGACGACGCGCTTCAGGGTGTAGTCGGTCTCGCCGCCCAAGAGAATCGGCGGGTGCGGGCGCTGCGTCGGCTTCGGCCAGGCCCAGGACGGCTCCAGCTTGACGTGTTCGCCGGAGAAGCTCGCCTCTTCCTCGGTCCAGAGCGCCTTCATGGTCAAAATGTGCTCGCGCATCATGGCGAAGCGCGTCTTGTAGGTCGCGCCGTGGTGCTCCATCTCCTCGACGTTCCAGCCGCCGCCGATGCCGAAGACGAAGCGGCCGCCGGAGAAATAGTCCGTGCTTGCGACGGACTTCGCCGTCACGATCGGGTCGCGCTGCGGCACGAGGCAGATGCCGGTGCCGACTTTCAGCTTTTCCGTCGCGGCCGCGGCCGCCGTGCAGGCGACGAACGGATCGTGCGTGTGGGAATAGCGCTTCGGCAGTTCGCCGCCGCCGGGAAAGGGCGAGCGCCGGCTGGTCGGGATGTGCGTGTGCTCCGGAAAGAACAGGCTTTCCATGCCGCGATCTTCCATGGCCTTCGCCAGTTCGCGGACATCGATGCCGTAGTCTGTCGGAAAGTAGAATCCGCCGATATGCATGAATCTTCGCTCCTGATGTGCAGGCGGTCAGCCTACCCAGGAACCGCGCATCGCACTATCCTCCGGCCCGCAAGGATGCTTTGCCGATGCCTTCGCTCTGCCGCGCCTGCGGCCACATCGCAGACCGCCTGGAGGGCCGCCGCTGCCCGGCCTGCCGCTCGCCGCGTCTTGTCGCCCACCCGGAACTTGCGGATCTGACGGTCGCGCATATCGACTGCGACGCCTTCTACGCAGCCATCGAAAAGCGCGACGACCCGAGCCTGATCGACAAACCGCTGATCATCGGCGGCGGCCGGCGCGGCGTCGTCTCGACCGCCTGTTATGTCGCCCGCCGCTTTGGCGTGCATTCGGCGATGCCGATGTTCAAGGCGCTCCGCGCCTGCCCCGACGCCGTGGTGATTCGGCCGAACATGGCGAAATACGCCGAAGTCGGCCGTCAGGTCCGCGACATCCTCGAAAGCGCCACGCCGCTGGTGGAGCCGCTCTCCATTGACGAGGCGTTTCTCGATCTCGCCGGCTGCCAGCGCCTCTTCGGCAAGCCGCCGGCCGCCATCCTGGCCGGGCTGGTCCGCCGGATCGAGCAGGAGCTTGGCGTCACCGCCTCGATCGGCCTCAGCTACGCCAAGTTCCTGGCGAAGCTCGCGTCCGACATGGACAAGCCGCGCGGTTTCGCCGTGATCGGCCGGGCGGAGTCGGTCGATCTGGTCGGCGCGCTCCCCGTCTCGAAGCTGCCGGGCGTCGGCAAGCGCTTCACCGAACGGCTGGCGAAGGACGGCTTCCTCAAAGTCGCCGATCTTGCACGGGCGCCGACGGGCGCGCTCGAAGCGCGCTACGGCGCGAGCGGCGCCCGCCTGGCCGCGTTCGCGCGAGGCGACGACCCGCGCCGGGTCAACCCCGACCGGGCGACCAAGAGCATCTCCTCCGAAATCACGCTTGAGACGGATCTTTCACACGCCGAAGACCTTAAACCGCTGCTCTGGAAGCAGGCCGAGCGGGTCGCGGCGCGGCTGAAAGCCAAGAACTACGCGGCGGGCTCGGTCGTCTTGAAACTCAAGACCGACGGCTTTCGCATCCTCACCCGGCAACGCCCGGCCGATCCGCCGACGCAGCTTGCCGAGCGCCTCTACCGGATCGCCGAGCCGATGCTGCTGGCCGAGTTGGGCGCGCGCAAGTTCCGCCTGATCGGCGTCGGCGCAAGCGATCTTCGTCCGGCGGCGGAAGCGGATGTCGATGATCTGGTGTCGGCGGCGGCGCCCGGCGCGAGTTCGGCGCGGCAGGCCCGCCTGGAATCCGCCATGGCCGCGATCCGGGCCAAGGGCGGCGATCAGGCGATCTACAAGGGCCGTGCGATCGGACCGGACGCCCCGGCAAAACGACCTCAACAGTCGGGCAAGGGCGAAGGCTCGACGCGCTGAAGCTTCAGTTCGAGGTCGTAGCCGTCATAGCGGTAGATCGCGTCGGCCAGCACGCCGTTCTCGAGCAGCGTCTCTTCGCCTTCGTAGGCCGGCGTGTCGGCATCGGCGTCCGTGAAGAAGGCGGACAGGAACCGCCAGCGCGGCCCGGCCAGCAGCGGCTCACCGTCGGACGCCGCCGTTCCGGGTGAAACGATGCTGGAGACGATCAACGGCTCGTCGGGCGTCGCGCCGACAAACCAGGGCGCATTGAGCTTGGTGACGCCCGCCTTCGCCGCGTCCAGCGCCGTCACGAGCGAACCGACGACGAAGCCGGTGTTCGGCGGCAGGGGCCGCTCGATCGGCGCCGGCTCGGTGTAGCGCACCTCCCCGCCCGCGGCGTCGCTCTCGGCGCGGCCAACGAGGCGGAGCGCCTCGCCGGACCCGTAGTCGCTGGTCGAGGTAAAGGCGTATGTTCGATGGTCTAGGCTTTCGAAGCCGTCGACCGTGAACTCCATCCGGCTCGGCTCGCCGCTGAAGGGCTGGGTCTCCAGCTTGTAGCGCTGGCGGTAGCGCCAGCCGTCGCACTCCCGGCTGAGTTCGACCGCCGCCACGCCGCGCGCCGACTCCATGACGTCGCTCGGGCCCGCGAGCGCGACCGTGTAGATCGCCCGGTGCGGCGCGATCTCGACCGCCACGGCCGCGCCGGCGGCCAGCACGGCCGCCAGAAACGCACCGAAGTCGCTAGGACTTGCGCGCATCGATGCGGATGCCGGCGCGCCCATCATCAGGTCCTGCGCCTGCTGGTTCATCGGGAAGGCGATGACCTCGCGGATGTTCGGCTCATCCGCCAGCAGCATGACGATGCGGTCGATGCCGGGCGCCGAGCCGCCATGCGGCGGCGCCCCGAGCTTCAAGGCCGAAATCATGCCGCCGAAGCGCCGGTCGACCTCCTCCGGTCCGTAACCCGCAATGTCGAAGGCCTTGTACATGATCTCCGGCCGGTGGTTCCGGATCGCGCCGGACGAAAGTTCCACGCCGTTGCAGACGATGTCGTACTGGAACGCCTTGATCGTCAGCGGATCCTGGCTCTCCAGCGCCTCCATGCCGCCTTGCGGCATGGAGAACGGATTGTGGGAGAAGCCGATTTCGCCGGTCTTCTCGTCCCGCTCGAACATCGGGAAGTCGACGATCCAGCAGAAGCGGAAGGCGTTCTGCTCGATCAGCCCCAACTCCTCGCCGACCCTGGTGCGGGACAGGCCGGCGAAGTCCGCCGCCGCATCGGGCTTGTCGCAGACGAAGAAAACGGCGTCGCCGTCCTTCAGACCGCAGGCGGCGCGGATCTGCTCGACCCGCTCGGGGCCCAGATTGTTCGCGATCGGGCCGGCGCCGGCGCCGTCGCGGAAGAAGATGTAGCCAAGGCCCGGCTTGCCCTCGCCCTGCGCCCAGTTGTTCATGCGGTCGCAGAACGCGCGCTGCCCGCCGCCCGGCCCGGGAACCGCCCGCACGACCGCCCCCTTCTCGACGAGGCCAGCGAAGATCTTGAAGCCCGAACCGCGGAACGCCTCGGTCACGTCGGCGATCTCGATGGGGTTGCGAAGGTCCGGCTTGTCGGAGCCGTATTTCAGCATCGCTTCGTCGAACGGAATGCGCGGAAACGGCGGCGGCGTCACAGCCCGGCCTTCGGCGAACTCCTCGAAAACGCCGTGCAACACCGGCTCGATCGTCGCAAAAACATCATCTTGCGTGACGAAGCTCATCTCGAAGTCGAGCTGGTAGAACTCGCCCGGCGAGCGGTCTGCCCGTGCGTCCTCGTCCCGGAAGCAGGGCGCGATCTGGAAGTAGCGATCGAAGCCCGCGACCATCAAGAGCTGCTTGAACTGCTGCGGCGCCTGGGGCAGCGCGTAGAACGTGCCGGGGTGCATACGGGACGGCACCAGGAAGTCGCGGGCGCCTTCCGGGCTGGTCGCGGTCAGGATCGGCGTCTGGAACTCGCGGAAGCCTTGGTCGATCATGCGGCGGCGGATGGACGCAATCACGTCCGAGCGGAGCGCGATGTTGCGTTGCATCTTCAGCCGGCGCAGATCGAGGAAGCGGTAGCGCAGCCGCGTTTCCTCGCCGTAGTCCTCATCGCTGTTGACCTGGAGCGGCAGCGCGTCAACCGCGGATTCGACCGCGCCCTCGCGCACCCGGAGCTCGACCGCGCCCGTCGGCAGGTTCTCATTGACCGTATCGGCCGACCGGGCGACGCAGTCGCCGGTCAAGGTGACCACGCTCTCCAGCCGGACGTTCTCGGCGAGCGCAAACGCGTCGGCGCTCACGTCGCGGTCGAACACGCACTGCGTCAGGCCGTAATGGTCCCTAAGGTCGATGAACAGCAGGCCGCCGTGGTCGCGCTTGCGGTGGACCCAGCCGGACAGGCGCACGCTTTCGCCGACATTCTCGGCGCGCAACGCCCCACAGGTATGGGTGCGGAAGGGATGCATGGATCGGACTCGCTTCGAAACGCAGGTTCAGGGGGCCGGGGGGATTGGCCACGGGGCTTACGCCGCTGTCAACCGAAAGGCAATGCCGCAGTGCACACATTCGGTCGCAGTTCCACCGATATATGTTATAGTGTGTATACACATGACAAACGCATCGACCCTCATCACGAGTCAGCCCGAACTCGAGGAATTCTGCCGCACGATCCGCGGAGCGCCCTATGTGGCCGTCGACACGGAATTTCTGCGCGATTCGACGTTCTGGCCGAAGCTTTGCCTGATCCAGGCGGCGACGCCCGACATCCACGCGGCGATCGACCCGCTGGCGCAAGGCGTGGACCTCGCGCCGTTCCTAGAAATCCTAGGGGATTCGGGGACGGTGAAGGTGTTCCACGCGGCCCGCCAGGACATCGAAATCTTCGTGCGCCTGATAGGCGCCCCGCCCGAGCCGGTATTCGATACCCAAATCGCGGCGATGGTCTGCGGCTTCGGCGATTCGATCGGCTACGACAAGCTGGTCGCATCTGTCGCGCGCGAGAAGATCGACAAGGGGCCGCGCTTCACCAATTGGGCGGAACGGCCGCTCAGTGACGAGCAGATCCAATACGCCCTCTCGGACGTGACGCATCTCTGCGTCGTCTACGAACGCCTCGCTTCCATGCTGGAGTCGCGCGGACGCGCGGATTGGGCCGCGGAGGAACAGCGCGCCCTCGTCGATCCAGAGACCTATCGGATCGATCCCGAAACGGCCTGGAAGCGGCTGAAGACGCGTACGGACAAGCCACGTTTCCTCGCGGTCCTGCAGGCCGCCGCCGCGTGGCGGGAGCGGGAGGCGATGCGCCGCGACCAGCCGCGCAACTGGGTGATGAAGGACGATTCGCTGCTCAACATCGCGGCTCTCGCCCCGAAGGACGCACAGGCCCTCTCCCGCTGCCGCGGTCTGCCCAAGGGCTTCCCGGCCAGCCGGGCCGGCCAGGAGCTATTGACGGTCGTCAGCGCCGCCGCCAAAGCTCCGGCGAGCGCCGCGCCGACGCCGGAACCGCGCCGGCAGTCGAACCCGGAACTTTCGGCGACCGTCGAGTTGCTCCGCGTGCTGCTGAAGCGCGCCGCCGAGGAGCACGGCGTCGCGCAGCGGCTGATCGCCGACGCCGAAGACATGGAGGCGATCGCCGAGGGACGCGAGACGCCGGCGCTGGCCGGCTGGCGCCGCAAGGTTTTCGGCGCCAACGCCGAACTGCTGGTCGCGGGCAAGCTGGCGCTCGCCGTCGCCGACCGGAAAGTGTCGGTCTTCCCGATCGAAAGCGCTCACGCCGCCGCCGACTGAGCGTCCACGACCCGGTGCTCCAGACTGAGCGCCTTGGCGAGCGCCGCGAACCGACGCTCCGCCGTCTCGCCGAGAGCGGACGGCGGAACGCCGTCGCAATGCAGTTCCAGCACGCCGGGCCGCCGCGCCAGCCGAAAACGATCCCGCAATCCGGGCGCGCCGCCGACGCCGTCGCCCGGCTCGATCGCATGGGCC